>JAOZQY010000037.1:0-19827 GCA_029931975.1 Bacteroidales bacterium
TTTTTCATTTTTCGTGTGGATACTCCCTGAAGATAAGCTTCTGCCAATGCAAGGATTAAAGTCTTTTCGCTACGCTCATAGCTGCCTACACCGATATGCTCGTCTCGTTCGAGTTCCATCAAATCCTGTATCCCTAACCGTAAAATTTCGGTCATTAAATTCTCTCCATCAAAATTGATCAGCTCTGAAAGCAGTTCAACTGAGTTCTTCTTTGTAAATTGCTCCTGTTCTTTGAAAGTCATGGTTGTTAGTTTTTATTGTTTGTACTTTAAAACTATTAAATCAACCGTGACTTTCTTTTTGATTACCTCATAAATCCAATTTTACAGAAACAAAGTTACGTGACGACTTATCAGCTTATCCATACGGGATAAAGCTGATAACAGCCTTACTGATTCCACTATTCTATACGTTAGAAAGGTCTAGAAGCTGACCTTTATGGATAATCCTGTCTGAATGGCATTTGAGATTAAAAACCTTTGTCGGAAATCGTCAGGTCACTTTAAAGACCTCTTGAATCTGTTAGAAAACTAATTCTGTCCAGTGAAAATTCGCCCTAGAAGTCCAACTGAAATCTCACAGATGCGCCAATATTTCACTAGAATCCTCATTCAATTCGTGAAAAGATAAACTCTTTTATTTTTATTTTTAGGGTATTCTGAAAATATGGATTAAAAAATCTCAATCAGGAAAACAGATAACACAATTATGAACTAAAGACAATCATATATGGAATTTAGCTCAGATGAACTAAGACAATTCCTTGACTCAAAGGTGCTTCAATACAATAAGCCTTACTTTATTGACACTGATCCTGTTCAAATACCCCATGGCTACACCTTAAAAGAAGATATTGAAATCTCCGGTTTCCTTACGGCCACTATTTCCTGGGGTCATCGAACTTCAATCCTGAAGAACGCATTTCGAATGCTTGAGTTCATGGGAAATTCCCCCTATGATTTCATCCTGAATCATAAAGACGAACATTTGATAAAAATGGAAGGATTTGTTCATCGGACATTTAATTCCACCGACCTCTATACCTTTATTGAAGCACTGAAATTCTTGTATCAAAAGCAGGAGGGCCTGGAGGGAATTTTCACCAAATATAAGACAGCTGATTCTCTACAACCTGCAATTCATCAGTTAAAAAAAGAGTTCTTTAAAGTTCCCCATCTAAAACGTACACAAAAGCATCTCCCTGATCCTTTAAATGGTTCCGCTGCCAAAAGAATTAACATGTATTTACGATGGATGGTACGGAAAGATAACAAAGGAGTTGATTTTGGAATCTGGAAGGATATCTCTCCTTCTGTTTTATCCTGTCCATTGGATATTCATAGTGGTAATGTTGCAAGAAAACTGGGGCTTCTTAAGCGCAAACAAAACGATTCCAAAGCTGTAAATGAACTCGATACCGCATTGCGTCTGCTCGATCCATCTGATCCCGTTAAATACGATTATGCGCTATTTGGACTGGGTGTATTTGAAGCCTACGCTGGAGATCCAAACGAAAGAATTTAATTACTTCCAGGATCAATCAATCCCCAGTCAGAATGTATCAGAGGATACTTGTGTCTTTATTGGAGATAGAGAAAGTCTGTATTTGAATTTGAAGAAATAATTAGCAGAAGAGCAATTGATTGAAGAGGCGAATTACATAGAAGCGCTTGAGCCCTGATTTCCAGAATCAATATTAGGATCAAATGAAGAGAATGCTGCGTGAAGATCAAAAGAACCGTAGATAGTAGCTTCTGCATAACGAATCCAATATTTCGTATGGATGACCATTTTGACTTGGCCTTTTTTATTCCATCTTATTCGTCCAGGGTACGAAATTTCAACTTGAAATGAGGCTAACGAACCATCACGTGAAGCTAAACTCAATATTCTTTGCATCGCTAGAGATTCATAATGTACCAAACTAAATTTCGTATATCCATAAAATATTCCTCCTGATCCTGATAAGGTTAGTTGGTCATAGTTAAGATCTGACTCATTGAATGTCAAGGCAACATTATCCACAATTGTCCAGTCCACTGGATCATTATTTCCCATCATACTGTAATAGATAAAGTCACTCTGATTCTTTTTGCTGTAGAGGAGATCCCTTCGACACTTGCAGCCCAGGATGAATATTCTGCATATCCTGGACCTCTTTGAGCAGGGGAGAATTGTGATCCTGCAAGTCCTGCCATTTTCCAGTCCATCTCATAATTGTAATAATAGCCCGGTCCATCTCTTCTTTCTCTTTCCAGGGGCGAAGGTTTGTAGTACGTGTATCCGGAGGGGTCAGTAAATCGGAGTGGATTATTCAGGGCATAGGTATACCAGTAAACCCCCTCGGAGGTCGAGCTCGCGCAATATAGAACCTCATTTTCTTCGTATACATGCGTAAATACAGGCTCCTCTATCTCTTGTTCAAAGACAGGTTCCTGCATCACAAAATAGTTGTACTGCTGCAGAAGGGTGGGGAGTGAGAGTTAGATCATTGCTGCCTGGCCACCTTTTAAGTATTCCTGGATGGATGATATACTTAAGAGTTTGTCCCTTTTTTCAGCTTCCAGCTTTATTTCCTTATTCCCACTGACCAGAGATTCCAGGGGGATTCCCAGGTATCGGTTTAACAGGGTGATCATCTTCAGGGTTAAAGGTCTTCTTCGGCGCAACACCTCTGACACCCTTGTCTTGCCTCCAAACAGAGGAGCAATATCTGCCTGCTTTAAGTTCATTTGTTCCATTCTGAACTTAATCGCCTCTATGGGATCCGGGGTTTCTAAGCGGTGATACTCCATCTCATACTTTTCAACCAGCAAGGATAAAAGCTCTATCTCTTCTCCCGCCGCACTGTCAGGTTCAATGGCTTTTTCTGAGCTATTCATCAGGCTGTAGATCCTTTCACAAGCCTCATTATATTCCTGTTCTGTCTTTAATATTTTAGTTTTCATAACTTACCGTTATAGCATCTATTTTATCATACTCCGCATGGGTGCCGAACCACACAAAAAAAACAATCTTCAGTTTGTATTCAATGTCAACGATTAGCCTGTAATCATTGCCTTTGATATTGAACACTACTCTTTTAGAACTTAACACACTGGCATTCCTGTATTTCGATTTCAGTTCATTCGCATTGTCCCAGGTCGAGTATCTCACTTCAAAAACCCAGGCTTTTAAAGATTCTGCGGCTGGTTTGTATTTACTTGCCTTGCAGGAATCAGTGAGTGTTTTTTCCTTTATGATCCTCATTCAATACAAAGTTAACAAAAGTTACCAAATAGGGTAACTTATTATCTGATTATCTTAAGGGATGGAACTTTTCCAGTTTGCTCTGCAGGTTGTCCAGATTATTTAGCTGGTATCAAAGATTTCAGGAATGCTACTTTGCTTCTTGAACACATTTCATAGATTTTACTAATTCTCTTCTCCCTGCTCAGAATAGTTTTTATAATACTCTAATAGTCTGCAGTCAGGCATAATTTGGAAAAACAAAACTTATGTAATAACTTTGTAATTACATTAAGGAGGTAAAATTATGGAAGTTTCTGTAATAAGAATAGGAAATTCAAAGGGGATTAGACTTAGTAAGACCCTTTTGGAGCGATACAATATTAAGGATACAGTTGATTTGATTCTCGAAAAAGGTCAAATTATAATAAAACCGTCTTCAACTCCTAGAAAAGGTTGGGAAAAGGCGTTTAAAGAAATGAATGAAAACAGAGATGATAGGCTTCTATTTAGTGATGTTTTTGAAGACGAAAACCTGGAAGAATGGAAGTGAAACAATATCAGATTATTCTTGTAAATCTTGATCCAAGAATTGGAAGTGAAATTAGAAAAACAAGACCTTGTATAGTTATCTCTCCAAACGAGATGAATAAATACTTAAGAACAGTTGTAATAGCCCCGATGACAACGAGTTCAAAAAATTATCCAACCAGGATTGAAGTTAAGCATGATAATAAAATTGGTTGGATAGTGTTAGATCAAATACGTACTATCGACAAACAAAGAATTTTGAGGCAACTGGGTCGATTATCTAAACCTGAAATTAAGGAGGTGAAATCCATTATTAAAGAAATATTTGTCGATTAGTGTCAGTTTATTTCAGAAAATCGTGCAGAAGTCTCTTTGTGTCTGTAGCAAGTCTCTTGAAAAGATTCGAAAGTCTTGGGATTAAATTTGAGAGCCTCCACGGGTTTGCAGAAAGTCTTCTGGTTCATGTGAACTGACATTATTGTACAACTGAAAGGCCCTGGTTACCAGTGAATTAACTCTGGTATACATTCGAAGGCGTCCCAGAATTCTCTGGAAGGCTTCGGATCATTAGGAAAGGCTCCGGAATCCTTCCCCAACACTCCAATCTTCCGTAGATGAACACCCGAGCGCCGTAGACGAATTCGAATGTTCCGTAGACGGGCACCGAAATATCGTGGCTGATTATCAAACCACTTTAGATGGGTGTCAGATCACCGTAGATAGGCATTGGATTATTCAAGATGGACAAGTTGTCAGATGGCATAAATGCCTGGTTATGATCGATATATCAAAGAATTTCATTGATGAACCCGGCAACATTTTACGGGTTTGAATGGACAGTGTATATCAGTTTGAGATTATTGTTTATTCCACCTGGAAGCCTAGCCCAGTCAAGAGGCTCTGGAAATAGCCCTCTCCCAAATGGCGAGCTTTCTCCCTGATGCCATTAGCCACTGCCCGGTTCAGTACATCCGCTTTGGCTCGGATCAGGGAATTCTGCACATTGCGAACCACGGTTTCATAACTCTTCTTGGATGCGATGACATAGTGCTGATTCGAAAAATTGCTCCTGGTCATTGTATCAGATATGCCGCAAATTTATATCTCAGAACTATGGCAAAGATTTATTCATTGATGTCATGGAATATTGAGCATTTGAATTTCCTGCAGTTCCCGAACAAAAATGGGCAACCAGGCACCAGTCCTGTAGATGTAAGAGGTTGGGTGGATGAGCCATCTCCAGCCGCAAAGGACGATTGGATTGAAAAGTATTCAGATCACTGTTATTTATACCTGGAGGTGCATTCAGGATGATTTAATTGATTTATCATTGTTAGTGATGAGGACTTCATGCACAGTTTGGGGCAAGTATTGATGCATTGAACAATTAAAGCTTTACCGGCAATCCCGGATTATCAGATTTAATAGCAAGTCCCACCAGAAAAACAGCTATGGCCAGACAAATCCATGCCACCAGATCATATGTCCCGGTCAAATCAGCTGAAAGGCTGAACATATAGGGTCCAAGCGCCGATCCGATCACAGTCAGACTCAACGAAAACCCGGATATGGCACCCAGATTTTTCAAACCATAGAAGCGGGGCCAGGTCACACCAATCAATACAGTATATAAGCCCCATACCACCCCGTTGCCGGTGATGACCATCCAATAGGCCCAGGAGATACCTCCAAGCATAATCAATCCTATCGTAGAGAGAATCATTCCTAAAGCAAACAGCAGTAAGAGGTACTTCAGTTTTATATAGTCACTGGCATAGCCTCCGATAAACTGTACCGCAACTGCAATCAGCGAGGTAGGGATAAAAAGACCCAGGCCCTGTGCTCTGGTGAGTCCGGCCGACTCAAATACGGAAACCACATGGAAGGTCAGACCACTTATATAGAGAGCCGAAAGGGAAAGCCCCAGGGTAAAGGCCCAGAAGGCGGTGGTCTTTTTTGCTTCAGCGAGGGTGTAGTCGTGATCGGGCAGACTGGGAGGTCTCCTGCCCTTTTTAGCGGCCTTGAGCTTCCCGTCGGCCACACATCCGCAATCTTCAGGATTATCGCGATAGATAATAAGAACGAAAATGGCAAAGCCAATCCCAACCAGAAGAGCCAAAAAAATCCAGGCACCTCGCCACTCAAGACGATGTATAACCTGATCCAGTATCTTGGGAGCTATGGAAAATCCTAGTGCCGAGAAGATGCCCAGCACAGCATTGGCCAGTCCTCTGCGACGATTGAACCATTTCATCACCATGTTCCGTGATACCATGGTAAGCAGACCCTGTCCGAAAAAACGAATCCCCCAGAATCCTATGGCCAATAAAATAAATGTAAGCAGAGCAGGAGACAACCATCCCTTACCTGCCATGGTATCTACCAGGCGATCGACACGAGTCAGGTAAACCAGCATCACCCCCAGCATCACTCCGGCAATAAAAGCCATAACCCGGGCGCCATATTTATCATAAAGCTTTCCGGCCCGGGTAATCATTAGTCCCGAAGCCAGTGTCCCAACCAGATAAGCCAGGCTCAGATTATTTCGATTAATCTGCAGATCAGAAAGCAGGCTCTCGGTAAATACCGATACCCCCATGGTCTGCCCGGGAATACTCATCAAAATCCCAATGGTCCCGGCCACCAGGATAACCCAACCATAAAAGAAAGGCATTTTTGAGATCGAGAAGGGTTTGTTGCAGTTTAACTTCATCGCACAAAGATAAGTTCAATTTGCTTATTCCATCCCTGCCTGTGATAATTCGTCCCTTATAAGTAAGCAGCTATGAATATAAGTTTACATTTGTCGCTCATTCAAGGCTATTAATTATGAAATCACTGAATATCGGAGACTTAAACATACGCGTACCCATCATCCAGGGAGGTATGGGTATTGGCATTTCCCTCTCAAAACTCGCATCGGCAGTAGCCAATATGGGGGGAGTGGGCATCATTTCCACCGTGGGGATCGGTCTCACCGGGAAACAAAAGAATCTTGGTTGGAAGAAAGGGAACATTGAAGGCGTCAGGCAGGAGATCCGGAAAGCACGTGAGTTGACCTCCGGCGTACTGGGTGTAAATATTATGTCGGTCCTGACCGACTTCTCAGATATGGTAAGGACCTCCATCGATGAAGGTATAGATATTATCTTTTCGGGAGCCGGCCTCCCCCTTGACCTACCCTCCTACCTTGTGAAAGGAGCAAAAACCAAACTGGTACCCATTGTCTCCTCGGGAAGGGCCGCCAATATCATTGCTCAAAAGTGGCAACAAAACTATAACTACCTGCCGGACGCATTTGTGGTGGAAGGTCCGAAAGCCGGTGGTCACCTGGGATTTAAGGCTAATGCATTGGAAGAGGTTGGCAATAAGCTTGAAAACCTGGTTGCCGAAGTGATCAAAGTAGCCAGTGATCTCAAGGAGAAATTTAACAAAGAAATACCAGTTATCGCCGCAGGCGGCATCTTCAATGGCAGGGATATTAAGGAAATTATGAAACAGGGCGCAAGTGCTGTTCAACTGGGCACCCGTTTTGTGGCCACTAAAGAGTGTGATGCTTCTGAAGAGTTCAAACAGGCTGTAGTTGATGCCAATGAATCGGACATCCAGATCATCAAGAGTCCCGTGGGAATGCCCGGGCGAAGCATCTTCAACAAATTCCTCCAGGAGGCCAGGGACGGAGAGAGAAGGCCTACCGTCTGCAGGCATAACTGCATCCGTTCCTGCAATCCCAAAACCACCCTATATTGTATCTCTGACGCCTTGCTTGCAGCATTCAAAGGAAACCTGAAGGATGGTTTTGCCTTTGTCGGATCCAATGCCGGAAGGGTTAAACGTATTTCTACCGTTAAAGAGATTTTCGACGAACTCCAGGACGAGTACAAGCTGGCTGAATAAGGCCTAGCCCAAGGCCTCCAGCCAGGTATTTGCCATCAGCTGTGCCCCGGCCATGGAAGGGTGTACCCCGTCTTCTGTCCAGTAGGTGGGATCTGCCAATGTTGCAGCATGATAAAATACCTCCTGGAAGGGCACCCAGGTAGCCCCAAACTCATCGGATATCCTCTCAGCAATAATCTGGTAGGGAGCAAATGGCTTCAGCCACGACTCATCAACCGCACGTGTTCCGGTAAGCACAAAGGGCTGACAAATTATCAGCTTCATATCAGGAAGAGCATCCATGGTCCGGGTAAGCAATTCTCGGAAATCATTCTCATAAATCTCAGGAGTCCCATCGTAGTTTCCATTCCGGAAATGCCAGTAATCATTTACTCCAATCAGGATACTCAGCACATTGGGTTTCAGATCCAGACAATCCTTGTCCCAGCGATCGGCCAGCTGATACACCTTATTGCCACTGATCCCCCTGTTATGGATGCTCAGGTTCTTTTCAGGCATGGCCTCCAGCAACCATGATGCGATATGGTTGGCATAGCCCACCCCGAAGCTCCAGGGATTATTTGGAAATTCATTATCCCTGCTCCTTCCGGCATCAGTGATGGAGTCGCCCTGAAGCAGCACCACATCGCCCTCAGCGAAATAATCATGAATCTTTGCTGTTTCATTTGAAGGGACACATGCCTGGGTCAGCAGGGGCATTCCTGCCACTGCAGCAGCACCAATTCCTGCACGCTTAAAGAAATTTCTTCTGGAAAAATCGTTGGAGTCTTTCATCTTACTTGTCTTAGAAAATTATAAGAGAGAGATTAAAGGTAGCAAAATTCCAAATTGGAGTTCTGGGAAGATTGCAGTAGTTTTAAGAAAAACAAAAGCCATGAAATACCGAAAATTTGGAAAGAGTGCTTCAGAAGTTTCAGAAATTGGGTTCGGCGCCTGGGCCATTGGTGGCAGCTGGGGAGAACAATCGGATAAGGATTCCCTGGAAGCGCTTGGAACAGCCCTTGAAAACGGGGTGAATTTTATTGATACAGCCGCAGGTTACGGGGACGGGAAATCGGAACGCATTATCGGGGAATTTCTGAAGTCACGTTCAGAAAAAGTGCAGGTCTGTACCAAAACACCTCCCGCACCGGGAAAATGGCCCCCCTCCCCTTACTGTAAAATAGAAGAGCGTTACTCCGAAAAATACCTGCGAGAAAATGTGGAAGAGCGCCTGAAGAACCTGCAGGTCGAGAGCCTGGATGTGCTGCTGCTTCACACCTGGACCCGCGCATGGAACGACAATCCCTCAGCCCTGAAAATATTGCAGCAAATGAAATCTGAGGGTATAATCAAACAGATAGGTATTTCAACCCCGGAACATGACCAGAATTGCGTAATTCAGCTTATGCGCGATGGAATGGTTGATGTGTTGCAGGTCATCTATAACATCTTTGAACAGGAACCGGCAGCACAACTTTTGCCAGTAGCTTTGGAAACAGGCACAGGAATTATAGTCAGAGTGGCCTTCGATGAAGGAGTTCTAACCGGAAAATACAGGGGAAATGAATCATTTGGACCCGGCGATTTCAGGAGCAACTATTTTGCGGGCGACCGGCTGGAGCGGGGAGTCAGACGCACCGAAAAGATCAAAAAGGAGTTCGGGGAAAGTGGCTATTCAATGCCTCAACTGGCATTGAAATTTGCCATGTCCCACGAGGCAGTTTCCACTGTGATTCCAGGGATCAGGAATCGGAACCAGGCCCTGCAGAACACAGCCGTCTCTGACCTACCCGAACTCAGCAATGAGATTTTACAAAAGCTTCGCGAACATAGCTGGAACCGCGGTTTCTGGTACGGGGGTAAATAAGCTGCTTCCCGACTAATAGACCGGCAATACCTTAAACTGATTAGCGGGCATTTCTCCCGGGGTGATGGGGGCGCCTTTATACAGCAACTTATTGCTCCCTAAATAAACCGGATCGGTGGGCCTGAGTACAGGATCCTGCAACCACTCCAGGAAACGGCTGGCATCCCGGTAATTTCCGAACTGTAAGAGGTACTCTTTTTCAGAGCTCTTCCTGAATTTCAGGACATGCTTCTCTCCCTGATCTGTTCCAATGCAAAAGAAACTGGGCAGGTAATCCTTTTTCAGAAAAAGCGGCACTTTTTTACTCATCTTGCCCTGGTAGTATTCTACCTTATCGTCCCATTCAGCAAAAGTTTGCCATCCCGACTGTACATGACGGTATATATAGTCCAGAGACAACATGGCATATAAGGTGTCCGGAGCATCGACCATGGCAGGAACTTCCACATTTATGAAATTCAGAGCACTTAACTCAAGAGCACCCGAGCCGGTACCCACAAAAACCGGGACCATCACAATTTCCGGGAAACCATCAAATTCAAGGGATACATCAGCTGTTACATTCCCGCAAAGGTCCACCTCCCGGGTACCCTCTTCTTCCATAAGCATCCTGTGATCGCTGATAGTTCCATTCAGCTTCAGGTAACGCTTACTGAGCACCTGCTTCTCGTTGCGTCCAAGTGTAGCGTCCGATCCCAGGTCGGCTCCGCCCGGACTTCCCTCCACCGACAGGTCCAGGCTCCTTGAAAAGCTCACATTGGCAATATCAATCTCGCCATATTCTGTTGCATAGTGGTTCCATTCATGGAAGCGGAGCCTGTAACTATCTGGAATTTCGAGACTGAAGTTCAGATATTCAATCCGGTCAGCCGGCGAGAAGCGTCCCGATATTTCATTCAATAATGAAAAATCGCGATTCTTATTGATGCTAAAGACCATCCTGAGATCTTTACGGGTCAGATCCTGAACAGAAACTTCTGTGCTTCCGAAACTGCCCGACATGGCGCTCATAAAATGCTCATTGTCGGGATAGCGCTCATTTAGGATCTGAACAAGTCGTGTCTGGGCGTTGGCACTCAAGGTCCACAGATTCTTCTCCTGTACCATCACAGGTTCACCTGTCAACCTGGAGCTAAAAAGCTCCACATCCACCAGGTCATTATCCGTTCCCATATACTTGGCTGTTTTGAATCTTCTTACGGAGGTGCACCCGCTAAGTACAAACAACAATATAGATCCTGCAATCAGGAAAAGGAAATTTCTCATCATTTATGTTTTTAGGCGGGATCTTAATCCCTGAAAACCATGGCGATAATCGGGTCATCGGGATGTTCGGGACAGGTGATTTCCACCTCTTTTACGAACTCCTTTGGATTACATTCAAGGTGCGGGGTACAGTCGAACGACATTCCATCCTCATACAGATCCTCCTCACTTCGATCGACGCACCGGGGAGCACCCAGGTTACGTACAATCAGATAATACATGATTCAAACACAATTTATGATGTAATTTATTCAATTACAAATCTCTGTCTATTTGATCCGGGGCTCGCACCACTCCACAATCCGGGCAAATACATCCTCACGGTTCAGCTCATTGAAATTCTCATGGAAATTGTCGGGATACCAAAGCTCGGTGAGATATTCCGGGTTCACCTTCTTCAAAAGCTCTTTGGTGGCCGCGGAGTCGGCCAGTTTATCATCGCCAGCCACGATAACCAGCATGGGATGCTTCCAGGTAGCAATATGGTCCGGGATCCAGGCCTGTGCCTTTAATAACTCAGCAGCAAAACGTGCTGAGGCCCCTGAGGCCATTATTCCGTCCCTTTCATCCTCCCGCTGACGTTTCATAATCTCCTTATCGTGAGTTACATGGTCCCTGATATCTTCGATTGGCACCTTCATTCTTGGAGTAAGTACAGCCAGAACCCCGGCCAGTTTTTCCATAATCTTCGGGGTTTTGATCGCATTGGCCCAATAGGGAGAAGAGGTGATGAATCCCTTAACCAGGGGATCGCCCTTAAATCGCTTAAGTCCGTAATGAATTATGATCAATCCTCCCATGGAGTGGGACAGAAAAAAGATCGGAACACCCACATAGTTTTGCTTCACCCACTCCAGCATGAGCTCCAGATCATCCAGGAAAACTTCAAAACGGGGAATAACTACCTTTCGTTTCATATCATGCCCGTTCTGATCCTGAGCCACGGTAGCAAAACCCTTCTCTTTCAGGTAGAGAGCAGGAGTAACATAGTTCCCTCCATGATCCATGCCCCCATGTACCGTCAGGAAAACTGCCCTGGGTTTATCTGGTTCCCAGATGTGGATATTTCGTTGAACGCCATCGCTACAGCTTAATTTTTCAATACGGTCTTCAGAGAATCTCATATTCAGTTACGCTTTTATAATGATGAATGCTTAAAAAATCTATATTACAAGCTCCCCTATCATATAGGTAATAGCCTGACCCGATATCTCCACTCGCTCCCCCTTTTCCTCACATACTAATTCTCCACCCCGGGCAGAGAGTTGTCTGGCAGTTAATCGCTTCTTTCCCAAAACCTTTGCCCAGTATGGTGTTAGCGAGGTATGAGCCGAACCGGTAACAGGATCCTCATTAATCCCGGTCTGCGGGGCAAAGAAGCGTGATACAAAGTCCACCTCGTTCCCGGGAGCCGTAACGATAACACCCCTTCCTCCAACCTGCGCCAGCAGTCCGAAATCAGGTTCCATGGAAGCAATTTCAGATTCACTGGCAAAGACAAACATGAAATCGGTTTTACCCCTGAAGGCCTTCAGGGGAGGAGTCATAAGCGCGGTCACAATCAGTTCGGGGACCACCATCTCCTCCATGCTATCAGCCGGGAAATCCAGGGTAAGAAACTCACCGCTTCGTTTTACATTTAGCCTTCCGCTATGGATCGTTTCAAAACAGATATGATTGCCTTTATAAGCCAGGTGCTCAAAAAGAACATGAGCCGTGGCCAGGGTGGCATGACCACACAACTCCACTTCCATCTCCGGAGTGAACCATCTGATCTCATAGCACTGCTCCACCGGAACCGCAAAAGCAGTCTCCGACAGGTTGTTTTCGTTGGCGACCTTTTGCATCAGGGTTTCCTCGGGCCACTGTTCCAGGATGCAGACTGCAGCCGGATTGCCTTTAAAAACTTTGGCGGTAAAAGCGTCTACCTGGTAAATGGACTTTTTCATCATATTTGCTTACTTTCCTTGATAAATATAGTGCGCAATTATGCGAAATTCAAACAGGCAGTCCTCTAATACCTGTCCCCCACCTATGTTATGCACCACCATGGGCCGCAAACCATCATCTGATTTTCTGTTTACAATGATCCCGATATGTGTGACTGCACCATCCAGGTTCCAACATACAATATCTCCACTCTGATAATCATCTGCATTGCTTGAAATAAGTTTCTCCTTACCGTAACGCTCAAAGTATTTCATCAGATTGGGTACCCTGCGATGATCGATATTGGAATCGGGCCTGCTCAATCCCCATATATCAGGATAGAGTTCAAAATGAGCAAGCATATCTTCATGCACTTCCTTTTGCAGATCAATATCCATGGCTCTGTAGGACCTGATAATCACATCGGAACAGACACCACGATCGGAAGGCACATCTCCACCGGGGTAAGCAATAGCATAATAAGCCGGATCGTAAACCACAACTTGTTTTGTGAGAGAAAGGGCAGCTTCTGAGAGTCGTTCAGCAAAACGATCTGATTCGGGCTGGGCAAAAGCCGTGACAGCCAGCACAAGAAACAAAAGCACCTGAAAACTCCTATTCATCAGCAATGGGAATTGGTCCTATAAATTACTAAAAAAATGCGTATTAGAAGTCGAGACAAATAGGGTATATTTATCTCCTTAAACCCATCTACCATGAGAAAAGTCCTTCGTCTGACCATGCTTGCACTACTCTCCCTTTTTCTCGTGTCCTGTAACCAGGGAACTAAACAAACTGTTCAGGTCGAGACAGGCGATCAAGCCAGGGTGGTAAAGAAGAAACGGGAAGATGGAACGCTTTCCAGCCTCAACCCTCTGGATGAAGAGGGCTATGTGCACGGGGTCAAAGTCAATTTCTGAGGAAATTAGCTATGATGCCGGCGAGGAACTGCCTGGTAAAAAGAAATATAACAAGGAAGGAGAACTGATCAGCAGGTAGCCATGGAACACTCAAAATTCCACAGCCCGCATTTCTTATTTCCGTTTTAAGAGGATGTAATTCCGGAACTCTCCCAGCCGGCCGCCTCCCAGCAGGTTCTTTTCTATCCAGGTAATCACACGGTATTTGGGTTTATCGTGCTTGGCCTTGAAAGGATTCTGGCTCTGTGTCGGACCTGAGAACCGCAATTGATCTTTCCAGTCATATCCCTCCCTCCACGGCTTCATGACAGCCGGGTGACTTCCATCGTAGCGGGTATATTTGTCCAGGTTCCCATAATCAAAGATCCGGTCGAAGTGGTGTAAAGCCTCCTGCTTTTCCACACTCTCCCTGCCCCGGTGGTTAATGCTGAAAGCCTTGATCTTATTCTGCATCAGCCTGGGTGGGCGAACCCATCCATAGTGGAAGATCTCGGCGTCCACATCGGCCACTTTCAACTTATAGGTCCCCGACTGCTGCCTGTAGTTCACTCCATCAAAGCCTGGAATTTTCCGAAACGATTGTGCCGACTCCCAGGAATGAATCTCAGGATTGTTGCGGACAATCCGGATCTCCTTGCGATACCAGCAATGTCCATCCTGAACATGTTCATAATCGCCCCAGAAATGCCGGTAGCGAAAAAGCAAACCCTCCACCTCCTCGTCATCCCGCAGCTCCTCGCACCTGAGCCTGATCTTTTCCAGATCCCTTTCGTGTACCACTTCATCCGATTGAAGGTAGAACAACCAGTCACCACTGCAAAGATCCTTGGCAATATCGCTTTGATGTGCGTGTTCCATCCCCCGGGGATATTTCTCTATATCCCAAATTGTATCAACAATACGGATCTTATCGCTGCCAATGGCTTCTATTTCGGATCTGGTAATATCATCTTCATCCGAATCGCCCAGAACAACCACGAATTCATCAACCAGTGGCAAAATCGACTCGACCGACTGCCGCATAGGATAGTATAACTTCAGGGCATTCTTGCCCATGGTGAAACCGCTGATCTTCATAAAAGGCTAAAACATTTGCAACGCGTGTAACTTATGATAAAGTCCCTTTTCCTTACTGATCAACTCTTCGTGTGTCCCACGCTCCACAATCTTTCCCTCGTCAATCACCAGAATCAGGTCGGCATGTTTAATGGTAGAGAGCCTGTGAGCAATCACAATGGAGGTCCTTTTCTGCATAAGTTTAATAATGGCATCCTGCACCAGGCGCTCAGACTCTGTATCCAGAGCAGATGTGGCTTCATCCAGGATCAGAATGGGCGGATTAGCCAATACTGCACGGGCAATACTGATCCTCTGCTTCTGGCCACCACTCAGCTTGCCTCCGGCTTCACCTACTCCAGCTTCATACCCCTTTTCGTTCTCCATAATGAAGTCATGCGCATTTGCCACCTTCGCAGCATTTATAATCAATTCCAGCTCAGCCCCTTCACTTAAGCCAAAGGCTATGTTATTCCGAAAAGAATCATTGAAAAGGATCGATTGTTGACTCACCATACCCATTAAGGATCGCAAGGATTTCAGACTGAAATCCCGTACGGCTATTCCATCGATATATATCTCCCCCTGGCCGGTGTCCATAAATCTGGGAAGCAGGTCCACCATAGTAGATTTTCCTGATCCCGATTTACCCACCAGGGCAATGGTCTGACCTTTCTTTATGGTAAACGAGATATCCTTTAATACATTCTCCTTATTATACTTAAAGGAGACATTCCTGAACTCAATGGAATCATTAAAAAATTCTGCCTCAACAGCATCCGGTTTTTCCACAATTTTATCATCTGCCAGCAGCAGCTGGTCCACCCGATCCACAGAAGCCATTCCTTTTTGAACATTGATCCAGGCCGTTGAAATGCTTTTGGCCGGAGGAATAATCTGACTAAAGATCATCAGGAAAAGAATCAGGCTCTCTCCATCCATCTCATTTGAACCTCCAAGCACAAGAGATCCCCCATAAGCCAGAATCACCATCAATGCAAAAGTAGCCAGCAATTCGCTGATGGGACTTGCCAGGTACCTGCGACGCACAACCTTTCTGATCAGCAGGGCAAAGCGATTGTTTGTACTGAAAAAACGCTCCTTCATTTGCTCCTCACCATTGAAAGCCTTGATAATCCGCAAACCACCCAGAGTTTCCTCCAAAAGGGCCAGCAATTCTCCAAGCCGTTGCTGTCCCCTGAAGGTAGTTTTCCGGAGACTTTTGCCAATACGCCCGATAAGGATGCCTGTCAGCGGAAGTACCAGGAGCGCGAACAGGGTCAGCTTGGCACTCATGGAGAAGAGAATCACCATGTAAATGATGATGGTAATGGGATCCCTGAAAAGCATCTGGAGAGAACTTAAGATGGAAGCTTCGATTTCCTGAACATCATTGGAGATCCGGGCAATCACATCGCCTTTCCTGGCCTCTGTATAATAGGATAAGGGAAGCTTCAGCACCTTCCTGTAAATATCATTCCGTATATCCCGCACCAGGAAAGCACGAATGGGTGCCAGCATAAAGTTTGCTGCAAAAATGAACCCGTTTTTCAGCAGGCTGAAGATCACCACCAGGATACTTACCAGAATCAAAGCTCCGGCGGCATCATGAGAGCTCATGATTTTACCAATGTAAAAGTTCAGTGTATGCATTACATACTCGGTACTAAACTGAAACTCCATGGGCTCCATAACTATTTGCTGATTGCCAAAGAGTACCCTCAGGAAGGGAATCACCATGACAAAAGAGAAGAGGGCAAAGAAAGCCCCCATGATATTGTAAAGGACATTCTGTACCACGTACCATTTATAGGGAACCAGGTATTTAAGAAGTCTGAGAAATCTTTTCATATCTATAATCCCGTATAATTCATAGGAGTAATTTTATACAGCTCCTCTTTCACTTCCTGGCCCACATTCAGATTATCAATAAATTTCCGGATGGTATCGCCGCTTACCGCCTCATTTGTACGTGTTAATTCCAACAATGCTTCATAGGGTTTAGGATAGGATTCACGTCTGAGCACCGATTGAATGGCCTCGGCCACCACAACCCAGTTCCGCTCAAGGTCGGCACGAATGGCACTCTCATTGACAATCAATTTCCCCAGTCCCTTAATCATCGATTGCATGGCTATGAGGGTATGTGCCAGGGGAACGCCAAGGTTGCGAAGTACCGTTGAATCGGTCAGATCGCGCTGTAGCCTGGAAACAGGCAGTTTGGACGCCAGATGAGAGAAAATGGCGTTGGCCATCCCCAGGTTTCCTTCTGCATTTTCGAAATCGATGGGATTCACCTTATGCGGCATGGCCGAAGAGCCTATCTCTCCCTTCTTGATTTTTTGTTTAAAGTAGTCGATGGAAATATAGGTCCAGATATCTTTTGCCAGGTCCAACAATATGGTATTGATTCGTTCAAAGACATGGAAAATGGCAGCCAGATTATCATAGTGCTCAATCTGAGTGGTTGGCCAGGAACGTTTCAAACCCAGAACATCAACTACAAAATGTTCCCCGAACATAAACCAGTCTATCTCCGGATAAGTAAGCACATGAGCATTCATGTTGCCGGTGGCACCTCCGAATTTGGCAGGTATCGGAATCTCTTCCAACTGCTCCAACTGCACATCGAGCCTCTCAATAAAGACCCGGATCTCTTTGCCCAGTCTGGTGGGAGATGCAGGTTGGCCATGGGTACGGGCCAGCATGGGTATCTGATCCCATTCCTGAGCCAGGCGCTCCAACTCAGTAGTAAGTTGATCCAGCATGGGATAATATGTAGCTTCCATTGCATCTCTAAGAGAAAGAGGTGTAGCCGTGTTATTGATGTCCTGGGAGGTTAATCCAAAATGAATAAACTCCTTGTATGATTCCAGCCCAAGCAGTTCAAACTGCTCCTTCACAAAATACTCCACAGCTTTCACATCATGATTAGTCACCTTTTCAATGTCCTTCACCTTCTGAGCATCGGCCTCGGAAAAACCGGTATAGATACGTCTTAGCTGTTCCTGCTGTTCCGGAACAAGGGTCGGCAGTTGTGGTATTCCTGCCTCGCAGAGTGCAATAAAGTACTCCACCTCTATCATCACCCGGTAGCTTATTAGTCCAAACTCTGAAAAATAGTTGGAAAGCGCTTCTGCTTTAGTCCTGTAGCGGCCATCAACCGGAGAGATAGCGGTAAGTTTATTTAATTCCATTTGAATCAATTTTATAAGCGCAAATTTAGCAGAAAATATTCTTACTTTTGGTTTTATATACAGTTCATTATGAAGCGAACAACATATACCGTACTAACAGCTCTGCTTGTTCTGGTCCTTACAAGCCAGATACTGGCACCCGACACGACTCTGACCGACTCTGGCACCCTGGCAATAAAGGTTCCAGCCGATTCAGTTTCAAAAAGCAGAACCCTTGTTTATACCTTTGCTATCAAGGATAATATTGCAGCACCGACCTGGCGCATTACCCAGGAGGCTTTTAAAGAAGCACATGCGCTGAATGCCGATGTGGTCATTCTCCACCTGAATACCTATGGAGGTGAAGTCAGCTCGGCCGACTCCATCCGGACAAAAATTCTGAACGCTCCCATGCCTGTCCATGTATTTATTGATGACAATGCAGCCTCAGCCGGTGCACTGATTGCCATTGCCTGTGACAGTATATACATGAAACCTGGTGGAAAGATTGGGGCGGCAACGGTTGTAAATCAAAGCGGGGAACAGGTACCCGACAAATACCAGTCCTATATGAGGGCCACCATGAGGGCCACTGCTGAGGCCCATGGTAAGGATACCCTTATTTCAGGCTCAGACACCTTACTGGTCTGGCATCGCGATCCTGCCATTGCCGAAGCCATGGTCGACCCCAAACTCTTTGTGCAGGGAGTCAGCGATACAGGCCAGGTGCTTACTTTTACAGCCTCAGAGGCCATTCTTCACGGCTATTGCGAAGGAAATGCTGCTTCCATTGAAGAGGTGATTTCAAACATTGGAATTAAAGAATATGAGCTGAAATCATACAATCCTTCCACTATGGATAAATTGATTGGTTTGCTCATCAATCCCATGGTTAGTGGTGTGTTGATCATGATTATTATTGGCGGAATCTACTTCGAACTGCAATCGCCTGGAATAGGATTTGCACTGGGCGCCTCCATTGTGGCTGCCCTTCTCTATTTTGCCCCGCTCTACCTGGAAGGCATGGCAGAAAACTGGGAACTGATCCTCTTCATTGTAGGGATTATCCTGATCATGGTTGAGATCTTTGCCATTCCCGGTTTCGGGGTTGCAGGCGTGGCAGGAATCATTGCTGTCGTAACCGGACTTACCCTGAGTCTGGTCGATAATGTGGTATTCGAGGATCCTCAATTTACGGGCGAAGGACTCGGTATATTGATGAAATCATTAAGCCTGGTCCTGGTGGCAACACTTCTTGGAATCATAACATCCCTGTGGGCTACCCGGAAACTACTTACCTCCACTGCCTTTGGGAATCTCTCACTCAAAAGCGAACAGCTCACCAGGGAGGGTTTTATAGGCGTGGAAACCGAGCAGCAAAACCTTATTGGCGAAGCGGGAATAGCTCATACGGTGCTCAGACCCTCGGGTCGTGTGATGATTCACGACCAACTCTATGATGCCAAAGCGGAATATGGATTAATTGAGAAAGGTGAACCCATCAAGGTGATTCGTTACGAGACCGGCCAGGTTTATGTGGTCAAAGCATAGATCAGCATGATCATCCGTGATTACCAAGAAGGTGATTTTTCACAGATTTTAACGCTCTGGAAAGAAACCGATATCTATACGTCTGAGCGAGGCGACACGGCTGAAATTATCCTTCGCTGTAATGCCTGTGGCGGACGGTTCATTGTCATGAAGGATCCTTCCTCAGAGCAGATCATTGCTACTTCCTGGCTTACCTGGGATGGACGCCGGGTATTGATGCATCATTTTGCCGTTAAGCCTTCAGTGCAGGGAAAGGGCTATGGCCGGAAACTTGCTTTAGAATCACTTGCATTCGCCCATGAAAAGGGAGCTCCCCTGAAGCTGGAGGTCCACCGACAGAATCTCCCTGCTGTGAAGCTCTACCAAAGCCTGGGATTTGAAGTATTCGAAGACTATGATATCTATATGATTCTTGATCCTGGCC
>JAOZQY010000037.1:19927-37254 GCA_029931975.1 Bacteroidales bacterium
GATCCTGGCCCTCCCATTGCCCCTGCTTGCACAGGCGGACCAATGGGACCTTTGGTGCCGGAAAAGGATCTGACTGCAGTAGCACAGGGTCATGCAAGAGAATCGGGCAAAAAAGGAGGTACCGGTCACCAGGGATTAAAAGACGTTTTGAACCCTTAATGGCCTACTCATCCTGTACACTCTTTTCCGGCAGCATTTTTTGTTGTTTCCAATATGCAAACAAGGAAAGTGCAAGCAGCAACAAAATGAGCAGGTAGGACCAGAATGGGATCTTAAAGGATGAACCGCTTGCATAAGAGTGCATTCCGCCAAGGAAATAATTGACCCCAAAATAGGTCATCATCACAGAACTATAGCTTATAAAAGTTGCCAGGTTAAAGGCAAACCTTCCTCTCAGACCAGGAATCCTGTGCATATGGGTTACAAAGGCGTAAACCAGTACCGTAATCAGTGCCCAGGTCTCCTTGGGATCCCAACCCCAGTATCGTCCCCATGATTCATTGGCCCATACACCACCAAGGAACACCCCGGCTGTCATAAAATAGAGCCCCACAATCAGGGTTAAATGATTCACATTTGTTAGCTGTACAATCACTTCCTCCAGCCGATTCTTGTTGGATGGACTCAGAATAGCATAGAGCACCACATTCAGCAATCCCATGATGGATGCCAATCCCAGGAAGCCGTAACCAGCCATAATCACCGCCACGTGGATGGTGAGCCAGGGGGACTTTAACACGGGAACAAGGTTTGTAATCTCCGGATTCATATTGCTCATCCCGGCCACCATCAGAGAAAGTGCCGCCAGAATAGCTGTCAGAGCCAGGGCATAGCCCGATCGTTTCACAAAGATCAATCCGGCCAGCAGAGTTACCCAGGCCACAAAAATCATCGACTCGTAACCGTTACTCATGGGGGCATGACCGCTGATATACCACCTGGCTACAAGTACTACCGTATGAATTACAAGAGCCACGGCCAGATGTATCTCTCCAATCTTGAAAAGATATCTGTAAATCTTCTTTGGTCTGAAAACCAGCAGGAAGGAAAGTACCATCATAATAACTCCAAACAGGGCATAAAACTTTGCCAGCTGCGGGAAAATATTGGCCTTATTGTACAGTATCTCCATCCTCTTCTTTGACTCAGGGGGTACAATCCCGCTACCAAGCTGATGCCTACCCAGCAGGTTCACGTAATTTGAGGCGGCTCCATAATCACCCATCTGGAGTGCCGAGAGGTAGTGAAGAAACACATTTGACATGGTATCCTCTTTATTCACCATCTGACCCTCCATGGCTTCACCTACCGATGCCCACCTGTGATTTTCAGCCCCCTGATCGGGGAAGATGCGGATCATGCTACCAGATTGTACCATGTAGAATGCATTCAGGCGGTCATCCAGTTTAATAACCTCCCTGTCCAGTTCGCTCTGCATGGGAACCTGTTTGGCATAGGCGTCATTTATCAGCTCCGACAGGAGGTATCTTCCTGTAGAATCCATCATATCATTAAAACTAACCATAGCCCCCCTGAAGCCTGTGATGCGATGCAGTTCCGGGTGTTTCACATTAAACAGTTCTTTCTGCTGCCATACTTCGGGATAGAGGATCATTCCCAGTAGCACCTGGTCGGAGCTATAACTTTCGTAATGGGAATGTTTTGTAATCTTTCTGACCACCTCACTGGAAAGGGTATTCATGGGTTCAAATCGCCCACCCTTATCCTGAACCCACAGATAGCCAAAATCTTTAGCCACATCTTTAGGTGGAACTTCCTGGGAATAAAGAGAGAAGCTTCCACCCAACAACATCAGGATCATTGAAAGGGTTTTGGCCACTGGTGCTGACTTCTTTGAAATCATGGCAAATCGGGTTCCCGGTACAAATAGTGCTACCACCATTCCGGCAATCAATACCAGATAACCCAGGTAGGTGATAAAAGTACCTGCCCGGTCCCTGTTCACAGAAAGAATGGTTCCCAATTCATCATTATCATAGGATGCCTGATAGAACCTGTATCCCCTGTGTTTCAATACGTTATTCATAAATATCCTGCGCTCTTCCTGGATTCCCATTTCCTCATCGAGCAGAACCACTTTACTGGCAAAGGATGAAGGACTATTGGAACCCGGATAGCGTTCAACCTCGAAATCTTTTAGAAAGAGTGAAAAAGGCAGATGGATCTCTTTTGAACCATAGCTAATCGTATAATTAAGATCGCCCATGGTCCCCTCCACCGGCTGACCGATCAACCTGGCCAGTCCGGGTACATACACTTCGGTAGCCATGCCCCTGTATTTGATTTCCAGCTTCACCGCACCCAGGTGTGAAGCTCTCTGTCCGGCCGGAGCCTTCACAATTTGTTTCCTGGCTGAAGGCATGAAATGCTGCATGGCCAACCGGATGTGTCCCATGCCATACAGGGTATTGGTCCTGACAGCTATTGTTTCCCCGGCCTCATAGGCCTCACCTTCTCCACCCCCCATTTGTATCACCGACACGGCAAATGGTGCTGTCATCCAGATATTCTCTCCCTCAGAAAAGAAATTTACCATGCTTGTTGTATCTTCACTATTGAAACCTATCTTCATACCCAGCACTTCTTGCGTACTTCCTGAAGGCAGACCAGCAGATGTCTGCCTGTCTGTTACAAGCATAAGCTGTAAATAGGGTAAGCCTCCCGGTGAGGCCACATATTGTTCAATGGCATTGGTGATATATTCTGTGGATCTGATTTTTATACGCTCACCTCCTACTTTGGTCCCCAGGCGATAATCACCTGGTGTCAGGTCTGTAAGCATCACCTCCCTGGAGTACGAGGATGTCTCCCCATTTGCTTCCAGTTCCACATCTATGTAAGCATTATCGCTCAACATTATATTGGAAGCACTGTTCTCACGGATATGCATGTTTCCCTCATAAGAGATAAAGCGAGTGATAGAGGCTCCAAGAAGAATCAGGATAAAAGCCAGGTGAAACAATAACACAACAATTTTCTTTCTTCTGAAGAATTTCTGCTTCACCATTACACCCACCAGATTGATTCCGATGAGCAACATCAGGAGCTCAAACCAATGTGTTCCATAAACCACTGCCCAGGCAGTCTGCGTGGAATAAGCACTTTCCACAAAAGTGGCCAGGGCAAGTACAACAATCAGAATAATCATGAGTACAGCCATAAACGGCATAGAAATGAGGAAGGATAGCTTTTTCAACATCTTACAAACTGATTAAATGGGCTGCCAAGATAATAAAATCATCCCAAGTGAAATAGGATACCAAGCTGATTAACAACAAAACTGGCGGTCCATGCGATAGCTGTGGTATAGAACAATACAAAGGCAGCCCACTTCCAGCTTCCCGACTCTCTTCCCACAGCTGCAATGACAGCCACACAGGGAAGGTAAAACAGTACAAAGAGAAGAAAAGAGATTCCTGTCAAATGAGTAAATACAGGGGTCCCGGCCCTGGGCCCGTCTGCATATACCTGTTCCCTGAGCCTCTGTTGCAGAGATGCAGATCCTTCTCCTACTTCCATATCTGCCTGGTACAGAACCGCCATGGTACTAACCACAATTTCCTTGGCTGCAAAACCTGTTACCAGGCTGATTCCCATCTTCCAGTCAAAACCCAGGGGCCTGATCACCGGCTCGATGGCCATTCCCAGACGGCCAATATAGGAGTGTAGCTGGCGCTCCGACTCCATCTGTTGTTTAAGTAAGGTGATCTGAGACGCCGATTGCTCCGGACCTTTCTGTTTCTCCAGAGTGATGAGTTGTTGATAGTCTTTTGAATACTCCACATTCCTGGGAAAATATCCCAGTGCCCATATGACCAGTGAAGCCAACAGGATCACACCCCCCATTTTTTTCAAATAGTGTTCTCCCTTGGTCCACATATGACGAAGGATCACCCTGATCCCCGGATTCCTGTATATGGGCAGTTCCATTACAAATGGGGCCTCGGTGTTCTTAAACAAGGTCTTCTTAAACAAGATGGACATCAGCATTGAAAAAACAATACCGACCATATAGAGCATGAAAATCACATTCCCGGCCCTTTCCGGAAAAATGGCACCTGCCACAAGCACATAGACCGGAAGCCTGGCGCTGCAGGACATAAAGGGGATGATAAGCATGGTCAGCAGCCTGTCGTTACGATCTTCCAGCGTTCTTGTGGCCATAATGGCAGGTACATTGCAACCAAAACCCATAATCAGGGGTATAAAAGACTTCCCGTGCAATCCGAACAGGTGCATTACTTTATCCATGATAAAGGCGGTGCGGGCCATGTAGCCTGTATCCTCCATCAGGGAAATAAAAAAGAAGAGTATCAATATATTGGGAAGAAACACAATCACACCTCCAACACCACCAATGACTCCGTCAACTAACATATCCCGGAATATCCCTTCCACCATATTTTTATTCACGAACTCACTCAGCAGCTCAACCCCGCTGGTGATCCATTCCATGGGATAGTTCCCCAGGGTAAAGGTGGTATGAAACATCAGCCAGAGAAATCCTAGGAAAATGGGAAGTCCCAGATATTTATGGGTAAGAATATGATCGATTCGCTGGGAGCGGGAGAAGCCGGGGTCACTTCCGCTCTTCTTCATGGTCTCCTTCAATGCTCCGGCCACAAAACCATAACGTGCATCTGTAATCAATGAGTCCGTTTCCTCCCTGAACAGCTTACTGATCCGTTGGTTTTCCTCCCTTGCCTTGTCTTTGATTTCCATGAAGTTCTCCGCCTTTGAAATAAGAAAGGCACAGTTATCATCCCGTTCAAGCAGCTTCAAAGAGATAAACCTGGAAGAATAGTGATCGGTAAACTCTGGTGTAAGGCGAACTAAGTCCTGAAGTTTTTGAATGGAATGTTCAATCTCTTCCCCGTAGTTGATATGGACATGCCTGATATCGGGATCCTGGTTCTCAAAAACGCGTATCACATGATTCAAGAGCCTGAATATCCCTTTCCCACGACTGCTGATTGTGGGAACAATCCTGATTCCCAACAGTTTACTAAGAAGTCCCAGATCCACCTTATCCTTTCTGGCCAGGAGATCATCATACATATTCAGGGCCAGAACCACAGTCACATCCATATCAATTAACTGACTGGTGAGGTAGAGGTTTCGCTCCAGGTTATTGGCATCGACCACATTGACCACCACATCGGGTTTGTGCTGCAAAATATGTTCCCTCACAAAGCGTTCTTCACTTGAATAGTCGGAGAGAGAGTAGGTTCCCGGAAGATCGGTAATGCGAAAGGTATAGCCCTTGAAGTTGAATAGTGCCTCCTTGGAGCCAACGGTAACACCTGCATAATTTCCCACATGTTCCCTGGATCGGGAAACACGGTTAAAGAGGGTGGTTTTACCACTGTTGGGATTCCCCACCAGGGCCACATCAATGGTCTTCCCCGGTCTGGGCAATACAGGTCCCCTCTGAAACGTATCTGTAACAATGCCCCTGACCACAGGTGAAACACTGCGGTAATCTGCTTCTGAAACCACCTCCACCAGGCTTGCTTCACTTCTCCGCAGGGACACATTGCTATCCAGTATCCTGTACTCCACCGGATCTTTCAAAGGAGCCGACTTTATAACAAAAATGCTTTTACCACGAATAAATCCCATCTCGGTCAGTCGCTTACGAAAAGCACCCCTGCCCCTTATGCGGGTAATGATCGCAGTATCTCCGGTATGTAGTTCGTTCAGCTTCATTCACTAAACTCTTCCCTTAAAACTGTAACCCAGATTTTCAATGGTGTCTTTGATTAGATTATCTGCTAATTCAGCGGCCTGAACTGTAACCAGCTTGCTTTCCCTGTCAGCCAGCACCTCTGAAATGCCCTCCAGTTTCTGAAGGCCATTTTCAACCGTGGATTTACAGTGATCACATGTCATGCCTTCCACCCTGTATTGATAAATACCAGTTTCCATAGCTTCTCTTTTTTTGCGGTCAAACTCTCTGCTTTTCCTGCGAGAGATAAATTTTATAAAAAATCCATTGCTGATCAAAAGCAGTAAAACAGCTGTTGAAACCCACTTGAACCATCCAGTGGGCTGCTCATGAAGGTGGGTGTGACTCATGGAGGGAATGGCCCTGGTGATCCATTCCAGGGGGAGAAATTCATTCACGAGGATCCCGAAAAACACAGCTCCCCCAACAATACTCACAAGGTAAGCAATAAGGGTTTTTCTTCCCATAGCACCCCGGATCACTGCCATGGTTGCAATGTTGGTGGCAGGGCCTGCCATAAGAAGCACCAATGCAGCACCCGGCGACAAACCTTTCATTAGCAAAACTGCTGCAATGGGGATCGATCCGGTGGCACAAATGTAAAGCGGTACGGAGGCCAGCAGCATCAAAAGCATGCCCAGATAATCATTCGAAATGGTGCTTGTAAAAAAATCTGCAGGAATCAATACTGCAAGAAGGGCAGCCACCAGCATCCCAATGATAAGCCATTTGGAAATATCCTGGATCAGCTCTACAAACCCATACCTGAACATCTCCTTCACTGTGCGTTCAGGCTCATCCTCACCGCTTTGCTGTTTATGCGCTTTACCATCTTCAGCCAGTTCAATCCTGTTCCCCAGCAGTCCACCAAAAACACCCGTAATAAGTGCCATCACAGGCCTGATGATCGCAAGCGGGAGACCGAGTAAAGCATAGGTGGCCAGGATCGAATCGACTCCTGTCTGAGGTGTGGAGATGAGGAATGAGATGGTAGATCCCCTGGAGGCCCCATTCTTGTAAAACCCAATACCGGCAGGCAAAACACCACATGAACAGAGCGGCATAGGTATCCCAAGCAGGGCTGCATTGAACACCGATCGAAAACTGGTTTTTCCCATATACCTTGTTATCACCTGCCCGGGGAAAACCACCCTGAGTATTCCGGCAAACAGGAAACCCAGCAACAGATATGGCGACATTTCATTGACCAATCTTAACAACTCACCAAAATATTCTCCAATATGTTCTATCACCCTGCGCCTCCTTTCGAACTAGTATAACAACAAAATCCTTTTATGGCTCGATAAGATGCAAAAATATATGACTTTAAATGATTCATGATCCCTATTATTGGGTATTTTCTATGAAATGGATTATATTTCTCCATGCAGATAAAATCCACACATCTTTGCACCCTTGTTTTGCTGCTTGGAATGGTTCAGACCGGATTGGCGCAGGAAGGCTCCTATATATTGAAACGCCAGTTGTTCAAAGTCCCCCTTACTTCTGTCAATATCTCTCCCGATGGAAAGGTCCTGCTCGCAGGTTTTGATGACGGATCGTTCAGATTGCTGGATCCGGACAGTTTCCACACCTTACTGGAGGTAAAAGATGCCCACGATAAGGCAGTCAACGCCATGGACATGCCCCCAAATATGGATTTCATTCTGACTGCAGGTCGCAATTACATAAAGCTGTGGGACAGGGATGGCAACTATCTTTTCGACTGGAAGGGCCATGCCACCACCATCTGGAATGCAGAAATCAGCAAGGACGGAAAGTGGGCTGTTTCCTCAGCAATGAATAAAACCTTCCTGCTCTGGGATGTATACAACAGTGTGATTATTGAACGCATGCGTGGTCATCAGGATGTATGCATGTCGGTTTGCATCAGTCCGGATAACAAGAGGATAGCCAGCGGAAGCAACGATCTTAGCATTCGTATCTGGGATGTGGAGACCCGGCAAGTGATCTCAGAACTCCACGGTCCCACCCAGGACATTTACGATGTTGAATTCAGTCCCGACAGCCGCCTGCTTGTGGCTTGCTCCAAAGACAAATCTGCCAGGCTATATGATCTAAAGGAAAATAAACTGCTCTTCATACTGAAAGGTCACCGGGATATGGTCATGGAAGCTGAATTTAGTCCCGATGGCAATTACCTGGTCTCCGGGTCGGCCGACCACTCACTTATCCTTTGGGATGTTCAGACGGGCGAGAGGATTCACCATTTTCTGGATAATGAGCAGGCCGTCATGGACTTGGTTTTTCACCCCGATGGGCACTCCTTTTACAGCATCACCTATGCAGGGGACCTGACCCGCTGGAGCCTTGATCCCGAGATCTTTGTTCTAAAATATTACGAAGATGCATACAGGGAAGAGCTTGCTGCGGACCCCGTTTTCGAGTCCAGGAGAAAGGGTGAATTCAAAAAGGAATACATGACCAGGATGGACGAAGCTGCCTTAAAAAAAGCAATAATCATTGATCGTTACTACGAACGTTACCTTTCCGAAAGAGAGAAATAAGCACCTATCTGCCCAAAAACATCCCTCCTATTCTTTCGAAATCAGCACTTCTCAGTACCTTTGCAGAAGGAATGACAGACCAGAATCATATGACTCCCAAACGCTTGTTCCTGAACATCAAGCAACGCGATAGGTTTAATGCCTAGTGCCTGGTGAATAGCCTCCCAAGGATTTTTTAGTTTTCCATTAACTTGTACCTAATAACATAGTGTTATGAACTTGCCATACGCAGAACCCTATAAAATCAAGATGGTCGAACCCATGTACCCCAGTACAAGGGCCGAACGTGAAGCCTGGCTCAAAGAAGCCCACTACAACCTTTTCAATCTCAAAAGTCAGCAGGTATTTATAGATTTACTTACCGATTCCGGCACAGGAGCCATGAGCCAGGAGCAGTGGTCGGCCCTGATGAGCGGGGACGAATCCTATGCAGGGAGTCGGTCCTTCGAACAGTTGAAAAAGGTGATCACAACACTGACGGGCTTTCCCTATATTTTACCCACCCACCAGGGAAGGGCCGCTGAAAACGTACTCTTTTCGGTGATGGTGAAAGAAGGAGATGTGGTCCCCGGAAACGCCCATTTCGATACCACCAAAGGTCACATCGAATTTCGAAAAGCCAGCGCTTATGACTGCACCATCGATGAGGCCGCCGACACCACCCTGTACCACTCCTTCAAGGGCAACCTGGATATCAGTAAACTTGAAAATGTGGTGGAGATCTATGGAAAAGAACGGATTCCAATGATCATCGTTACCGTTACCTGCAACTCAACGGGCGGACAACCCGTGAGTATGGAGAACTTAAAAGCAGTACGAAACCTTGCCGATCGGCACGGGCTTCCGGTGATCTTTGATTCAGCTCGTTTTGCAGAAAATGCCTACTTCATCAAGACCCGGGAGAAAGGTTATGAAAATCATTCCATCAGGGAAATTGTGAAGGAGATGTTCTCCCTGGCCGACGGGATGACCATGAGCAGTAAGAAAGACGGCATTGTCAATATGGGTGGATTTATCGCCCTGAAAAGCCAGGCACTCTACCGCGAGACCTCCACCTTTAACATCATGTTTGAAGGCTATATCACCTATGGAGGAATGTCGGGACGAGATATGGCCGCATTGGCCCGTGGCCTTGAAGAGGCCACTACTTTTGAATTCCTGGAAAGCCGGATCAGCCAGGTCCACTACCTGGGCGAGCTACTCCGGGAAGCAGAAATCCCGGTACAGGAACCCTTCGGTGGACATGCCATTTTTGTGGATGCTACCCGCTTTCTGACCAATGTTCCCAGAGAGGAGTTTATTGCCCAGACCCTGGCTGTAGAGCTCTACCTGGAATCGGGTGTGCGGGCCGTGGAGATTGGTACTTTGCTTGCCGATCGCGATCCGGAGACCCGGGAAAACCGCTATCCCAGGCTTGAATTGTTGCGACTAGCCATTCCACGAAGAGTTTATACCCGAAATCATATGGATTATGTTGCGATTGCTCTGATCAACATATTCCAGCGCAGGAAGCAGATCACTTCCGGCTATAAAATCAATTATGAAGCCCCCATTATGCGCCACTTCACCGTGGAACTGGAGAAGATATGATCAAGTGAAAGTGCTGGGGCGGACCTGATATACGTACTGTAAACACCTGTGGTTCTGATTTTTCTCACTTTTATATGTTCTGCAGACTATTGAAAAATATAAATGATTATATAACATCCCTTATTTTAACGACCTTTGCCGCATCAAAGTAAGGGATGAAAGATTTAACAACAGGTAGTGTAGGAAGGAATATATTACGTTTTGCCATGCCCATGCTGGTGGGACATATGTTTCAGCAGCTCTATACCTTTGTGGACCAGATCATCGTGGGCAGGTTCCTGGGGAAAGAGGCCCTGGCTGCTGTGGGAGCATCCTTCCCGGTCATTTTCACCCTCGTTGCCCTGATTCTTGGAATTGCCACAGGGGGTACCATTGTTATTTCCCAATTTTTCGGAGCCAAAGATTTCACCAGGGTCAAACGTGCCATAGACACCATTTTTATCGTCATGGCTGTCTTTGCTGTAATCATGACGGTGGTTGGAATAAGTTTCGCTGAACAGATCTTCCGACTGATCAACCTGCCCGAAGAGCTGATGCCCATGGCTACCTCCTATTTCACAATTTATGCATCGGGACTGGTGGTCTTTTTTGGTTACAACGGGGTAGCTGCCATTCTGAGGGGACTGGGCGACTCCATTACACCCCTCTATTTCCTGGTGCTGGCCACCATACTCAACATCGCCTTGGATCTGCTTTTCATTGTAAAGCTTGAATGGGGCATAGAAGGAGCAGCTTTTGCCACCATTATTGCACAGGGCACAGCCTTTATTGTGGCCGTCTTCTACCTCAACAAAAACCACGAGCTGATCAAATTTAATCTGCGGGAATTTGCTTTCGACTGGGAAATCTTCAAACAGAGTCTTCGCATTGGTTTGCCAACCGGACTTCAGCAGGCTTTTGTGGCCCTGGGCATGATGGCCCTCATGAGTATTGTTAATGGGTTTGGAACTGACGTAGTAGCGGGCTATACTGCGGCCGGACGGCTCGACAGCCTGGCTGTGATCCCCTCCATGGTTTTCGCCCTGGCCCTTGCAACTTTCGTGGGACAAAACATCGGAGCCGGAAAAATCGACAGGGTTAAAAGGGGCCTGACCCGAACCATGCTGATGTCATCTGCTACTGCAATAGTAATGTCCATTTTACTCATTATTTTTAAATATCCCCTGATGAGCCTCTTTACCCACGATAAGGCAGTCATCGATATCGGGGGAGAATATCTTACCATTGTAAGCTCCTTCTACCTTCTGTTTTCCGGAATGTTTGTCTATGGAGGCGTAATGCGTGGGGCCGGCGATACAATTATACCTATGTTTCTGACACTTTTCTCACTCTGGATCGTCAGGATCCCTGCAGCCCTGCTTCTCAGTCAGAAAAGTATCGATTTTTTTGGCTTTAGCATTAAAGGTGGAGGTTTGGGACAGGCAGGGATCTGGTGGTCCATCCCATGTGGTTGGGGAATCGGACTTGTGCTCTCCTACATCTACTACAAGACCGGCAAATGGAAAAACAAGAGCGTTGTCAAAGGCAAGCTTGAACCTGCCACCATTACCCGATAGAACATATAACATTATTTAACCTTTTTCATTGATTTACACATGGTGATTGGGTAACTTGGTTCAATATTTGTGCGTCCAATGAGGACCAACCCTACTATGTTTACCAGAATGACCAGGTATTCACTTCTTTTTTTAGGATTGCTGCTATTCTCTTCAAAACTGGCCGCACAGGATGATTATATTCGATTCAAAAGGATCACGATCAACGATGGTCTCTCCCTGAGCTCGGTGTACGATATCTACCAGGACTCCAAAGGATTTATGTGGTTCGGCACTGAAGATGGATTAAATAAATATGACGGGCAGAGCATCACAGTTTACGGAGCTCATACAGATCAGCACAATTTTCTGGCCAACAAATGGATCGAACAGGTATACGAAGATAAAACGGGTGTGATATGGCTTGGCTCCAGGAGCGGGCTCACCAGGTACAATCCACGTACAGGCTTTTTTACTGCTTTCCAACACGCCCCGGAAGATTCCAATTCTCTTTCCAATGATACCATTACAGCCATCGAAGCAGATCTGAGAAATGAAATATGGATTGGAACATATAAGGGTCTGAACCATGTGGATCATTTTACAAGTGAAGTACAGAGAATCTTACCGGACGAACCGGACCTGAAGGGACTCACAAGTCGGATTACAGGATTTCTGAACGATGAATCAGGTGGTTTCTGGATCGCCACCTACAGAGGATTATACAGTTACGACAGGAAATCAGGGCTCTTCTTCAGTGAAAATACCGAGGGACTGATAGACAGCAATACAACTATTTTCCATATGGCTATGGGAGACAAGGCCATATGGCTCGCCACTGATAAAGGTCTTGTAAAACTTGATCTGTCTCAGAACCGGAATCATGAGCTCATCCCCCTTCAATTTTCAGATGAAAGCACCCGAATTGCCAGGGTTCTACCCGACAGGCTTGGACAGATTTGGATTCTAACAGAGGAAGGGCTTTACTGTTACCAGGAAGAAGAGGGTTTACAGAGGCTCCTTTCGACAGGAGGAACCACCCACTCCCTGGCACTTGACCCGCATGAACCTCTTATGGAGGGTATCAACGGAAGCATATGGTTTGGAACCTTCGGTAACGGGGTATATAAAATCAATCCCGAAACGCTCAGCTACAAGCATTATACCCATAATCCGGCCGACCCTGAAAGCCTTTCGGAAAATACAATCAACTGCATATTCCAGGACCGTTCAGGGGCCACCTGGTTTGGAACCTTTGGTGCAGGCATCAGTCTATTGAATCCCCATTCCAACAGGTTTACACTCTTTAAAAACAATCCTTACAACAAGAACAGCCTGGTTAGTTCATTTGTCTGGACCATGTGTGAAGCATCAGACAGTATCCTGTGGATAGGCACCAATGCATACGGGATCAGCTGCTACAATCAGCGCTTTGGAACCTATACTCATTACGATCATAATCCCTTCGATCCAAGCTCTCTTGCCCACTCTTCCATCCGGAAAATATACCAGGACAGCAAGGGTCGTGTCTGGATTGGGACTGATGGCGGGGGTCTGGATCTTTTCAACCCGGGAAAGCGCTCTTTTACCCACTTCAGGCACGATCCGGCCAATCCGAACTCCATATCCCATAATTCGGTACGAGCTGTTTATGAGGATCGTAATGGCAGAATCTGGATTGGCACACGCGATGGTCTGAACCTCTTACAAGAGGGAAAAATGACTTTTCGCCACTACCTGATGGGAGCAGATCAGAAAGAGGGTCCGCCCAATAACTTCATTTATTCGGCCATTCACCAGGATCAAAAAGACAATCTCTGGGTAGGCACCTATGGGGGAGGACTCTGTATGATAAATCCTGAAAATGGCACCTGCATCCAATATTTCAACAATCCGGAGGACCCCAATACCATTTCCGATAATATTGTCTTCTCCATCCATGAAGATCAACAGGGAAGGTTCTGGATCGGAACCAACAGCGGACTTAATATGTTTTATCCGGCGACAGGGTCCTTCAGACGATTCGGAGTCAGCGAAGGCCTGGCCAATGAGGTTATATACGGGGTCCTTCCCGATAACAACAACTGTATCTGGCTCAGTACCAATCTTGGGATCTGCCGCTTTAACCTGGAGACTTTTGAGGTGAAAAACTTTGATATGAATGATGGTCTCCAGAGCAATGAATTCAATGGAGGATCCTACCACAAAGGGACAGCTGGTAAGCTCTATTTTGGAGGCGTTTATGGCATGAATGTGATCGATCCTGAAGCCATCAAACCAGTTACAAAGGTTACAGATGTCACATTGACTCAGCTGGAAGTAATGGGTAAAGAAGTACACATTGCAGGGATCGATCTGGAAGAAGAATTTGAGAAAGACCCGGGTAGGATTATTGAATTTGAAGGCAACTATTACTCCAAGGAAAATGTAACTTACATGGAAGAGATTGTACTGGATTATAAGCACCGGTTTTTCTCGGTGGAGTTTTCTGCCCTCAACAACCTGCAGACAGGTGATCTAAGCTATCGCTACATCATGGAAAACCTGGAAACGGACTGGAACAATGCCGGAACCAGGAATTATGTCTCCTATACCAATATGAAAGCCGGTACCTACCTGTTAAAGGTTGTAGCTGAAAATTCAGATGGATACAGGAGTAATCCTCCCATGCAACTACGTATCATCATTACTCCTCCCATGTGGTTAAAGTGGTGGTTCATCCTGCTGGAAGTACTGGTATCCTCCGCCATCGTGGTCATGGTCTATATTTACCTGCTGAAATCCCGTACCAACCGCCTGTTGAAGCATCAGAACCAGCAAATCAGTCTGGCCAATGAGGCATTGCGAAAATCTGAAAAGAATCTGATGGAGCTGAATGCTACCAAGGATAAATTTTTCTCCATCATCTCGCACGACCTGAAAAACCCATTCTCCAGCTTGCTCTCCATCAGCGACCTGATGGTTGACAGCTTTAATGATACAGAAGAAGAGGATCATAAAGCCGGCTTTAAAAAGATCAACCAGTCGGTAAAACACCTGCTGGATCTGCTGGAAAACCTGCTTACCTGGTCTAGATCCCAACGTGGCAGAATAAAATATGATCCGGTACGCTTTAACCTGAGCAACCTGGTGCAGGAGAATATTAATCTTCACAGACTCCTGGCTGAGAGGAAAGGAATTATGCTGCTCTCCTCTGAACAGGATGAAGTTTACGCCTATGGCGACAGGGATATGATCAATAGTGTGATCCGGAACCTGGTAACCAATGCAGTTAAATTTACCCATAAGGACAGGAAGGTGGAAATTCAGCTAAAAGCCGGAGAGAAGGACATTGAAGTTAAAATAGTGGATGAAGGAATCGGGATCGCCACGGAGCAGGTGGAAAAACTGTTCAGGATTGATGAGAAGTTTAAATCCACAGGCACAGCGGGAGAAAAAGGTACAGGCCTTGGCCTGATTATCTGCAAGGAATTTGTGGAAAAGAACGGTGGTAAAATCACCGTAAAAAGCGCTCCCGGAGAGGGCTCCGTATTCAGCTTTACGGTCCCCTTGGCAAACTGATCATTGCCAAACCATCTTAATACTGTAAATTTGTCCTGAAAAATATCCGAAAATAATGATCAAATCCATGACCGGCTATGGAAAAGCCGAATGTCTGCTGGCCGACAAAAAACTGACTATCGAAATTAAATCTCTTAACAGCAAACAGATGGACACCAATGCCCATCTGCCTTCCCTTTATAAGGAGAAAGAGCTGGAGATTCGTCAACTCATCGCATCAGAACTGGAAAGAGGCAAAGTTGATTGTTCCTTCTATTATGAACTGACAGGCGATACTGCTCCAGCCACCATCAATGAGCCCGTGGTGAAAAGCTATTACCAGCAACTGTATCAAATCTCCGGAGAACTGGGGCTGCAGGCATCGCTCGAACTTCTGAGCACAGTTATGAGAATGCCTGATACGATCCGCACCGAGAAGCAGGAACTCGATGTGAAAGAGTGGATGAAGGTAAAAGATGCCCTCACAAAGGCGGTGGGCCAGCTGAACAATTTCAGAACCCAGGAGGGGAAATCAATGGATATTGATCTTCGTCAGCGGGTCGAAGCCATAAGCTCAAAACTTGAAAAAGTGGAGAGTTATGAAAAGGAACGTGTCGATCTTGTCCGGGAGCGGATAGCTAAACACCTGGAAGACTTTGTGAAAAAGGATAGCTTTGATGAAAACCGCTTTGAACAGGAGCTGATTTATTATATTGAGAAGCTGGATATCTCTGAAGAGAAAGTTCGGCTGGCCAATCACTGTACCTATTTTTTGGAGACCATGGAGGATGAGGGACCTGCCGGAAAAAAACTGGGCTTTATTTCCCAGGAAATGGGCCGGGAGATCAATACCCTGGGCTCCAAAGCAAACCACAAGGAACTCCAGAAGCTGGTGGTGGAGATGAAAGATGAGCTTGAGCGAATCAAGGAGCAGGTTCTTAATGTACTCTGATGAAAGGGAAACTTCTAATTTTCAGTGCGCCATCCGGCGCCGGTAAATCCACCATCGTCCAACACCTGATGAAACTGAAGCTGGGCCTCGCATTCAGCATATCAGCCACATCCCGCATACCACGGGAGGGCGAACAAGATGGCAGGGAGTACCACTTCATCACGCCTGAAGAGTTTCGCAGAAAGATCAAGGAAGAGGCCTTTATTGAATGGGAAGAGGTTTACCCGGAACAGTATTATGGCACCCTGTACAGTGAAGTGGAACGGATATGGAAGCAGGGCGACCATGCTATCTTTGATATTGATGTGGTGGGCGGAATGAACCTCAAGAAGAAGTTTGGTGATATGGCTTGTGCCATTTTTATTCAGCCCCCTTCACATGAGGTTCTGGAGCAACGATTGCGTTCCAGGGGAACAGATGATGAAGCCTCCCTTCAAAAGAGGCTGGGTAAAGCCCTGACTGAAATAGAATATGCTTCACGCTTCGACCATATCATAGTGAACGATTCATTGGAAACAGCCCTGGCAGAAGCCGAAAAAATAGCTAAAAATTTCCTTGCACGATGATTACCGGACTGTACTTTGGCTCATTTAATCCCGTTCATATCGGTCACCTGGCCATTGCCAGCTTCATGATTGAGTTTAGTGATCTGGACCAGTTATGGTTCGTTGTAAGCCCACACAACCCACTGAAAGAGAAACTTAGCCTGCTCCAGGATTACCACCGGCTCGAGATGGTTCGCCTGGCCATAGATGATGATGAACGCTTCAGAGCCTCGGATATAGAATTCAAACTACCCTCCCCCTCCTACACCATCGACACGCTGGCCTACCTTGAAGAGAAAAATCCTGGAAGGGAATTTAAACTGGTCATGGGAGCCGACGGCCTGCGCACCTTTCATAAGTGGAAGCATGCCAGTCTGATCGCCGAAAAATATCACCGGCTGATCTACCCAAGGCCCGGTGCAGATATGGAAACATTATCCCGGCTTCCCAATGCCACAGTTGTAGATGCTCCCATCATGGAGATCTCCTCCAGTTTTATCCGACTGGCCATCAGAGAAGGAAAAGATGTCCGTCACCTGGTGCCTGAAAAGGCCTATACCTATATGCGGGAGATGCACTTTTACGAGAAATAGACCACAAAATTTCCTGTTATTCTGTGCATTGTTAAGTTGACTGGAAAAATTGAGTGGTTATTTGCACCACTGATCTATGCTTGCAGCTAATTCCCATATGACTTTCATGCTTTACAACATATAAAAAGCGAGTAACAAAAGGTCGTCAATTCTGATAAACCATAAGCTTATGGTTTTGATTTTTAGTAGAGTATGAGCCAATGAATTGCTTTAGCAATATTAATGGAAGTGAGTGAGGCCTTGAACTGGAAGTGCAATTTGTTCTCACTTCTTGCCTGAGAGTCATTCAGCCCGG
>JAOZQY010000224.1 GCA_029931975.1 Bacteroidales bacterium
CTGTTACATCCATTTTGAATTGGCTGCAAACTCTATCCGAAGCAGTATTGAACAGCAATCCCATATTATGGATAACATATGCTACGGTTCTATTGGGAACTGGACAGGTTACCGGAGTGGAACAGAAACTAAAAGCAGCTGAAACGGCTATGGAAGAGGCAGTGCCGGATGAGATAAACCGGGACATGATTGGACGTATTGCCTCTATGCGGGCTATTATTGGCGTTACTCAGTACAATGGAGAAACCATGAAAACCCAATCACTCCGTGCATTGGAATATCTATCTCCGGAGAACCTGTCATCCCGAACAACCTCTACATGGACACTGGGTCAGGCATACGTACTTCTGAAAGATCATACTGCAGCTAAAAAGGCCTTTAATGAAACCATATCAATCGGCCAGCCTTCAGGTAATGTTATCTTCACCGTATTGGCTAAAGCCAGCCTTGGGAGTTTACTGGAATTAGAAAACCAGCTTCATCGGGCAGCTGAAACCTACCGGCAAATCCTTCAAGTTGTTGGAGAGCAGCCTCTGCCTGTTCTCTGTGATGTTCATCTGGGTTTAGCCCGGATATTCTACCAATGGAACGATATGGATTCCGCTTTACAATATGCCAATTCAAGTATTGAGCTTGCCCGGTTGTTTGAAAATAGTATTGACAGATTTATTGTATGTGAAATTTTCCTGTCTCATGTAAAACTGGTTACAGGAGATATTGATGAGGCGGTTTCCCTTTTGGCCGGGACAGCTCACTCGGTACACAAGTATGACTTTGTACACAGAATCCCTGAAGTAAAAGCCCAGCAGGTACTGACGATGATAAGGCAGGGAAATCTGGAAACAGCAGCTCAAATCGCTGAAAAACATGACTTGCCTATGAGTAAGGCTCAGGTATTTCTTGCCCGGGGAGATACATCCTCTGCACTGGAGATAATTGAACCATTACAACCTGAGGCTGGTGCAGCATATTGGGATGGGAAACAACTTAAAGTTATGGTTCTCCAGGCAATTGCCGTATTTAACCAGGGAGAAAAAAATAAGGCTGTCAGACTGATAGAAAAGGTGCTGAACTTCACAGAACAGGAAGGATTTATTCGTATCTTCGTGGATCAGGGTATGCCCATGTTCAGGCTGCTGTCCGAAACAGCCGCCCGGAAAATTATGCCGGAGTATATTAGCCGCCTAACAACTGCTTTCAAAGCAGAGAAGAGACAAAATGAAGAGCTACAGCCCCTGATTGATCCATTGAGCCAACGGGAAATAGAAGTACTGAAGCTCATTGCCCAAGGGCTCTCCAACCATGAAATTGGCGAAAAACTCTTTCTTGCTCTGGATACAGTCAAAGGTCACAATAGAAGGATATTTAGTAAACTTGATGTAAAAAACCGTACAATGGCAATTACAAAAGCCAGATCTCTCAATATTCTCAGCTCTGAGTAGGTAAAAACAACACCTCAAACAACACTTTAGTGTCTACCGTTCTCTTATTCCAGCAGGTATAATCTCAACTATACCGCATCTCGGTGAGATTGGAGGGATAATTTTCGGACTGGGTCAGATTGTGTGGTTCATATGGCTGGGTATTGTCTTGTTGAGGAACAAACTACTGCTGTGTGAAAATATTTTATATACCCGACCATAGGAGAAATAAGGTGATGTCATCTATGATTTATCAAATCAGGCTGAAGGGTTGTCTAACCGATCAATGGTCTGAATGGTTTGGTGGTATGACTGTTACTTTGGACGATAGCGGTGATACCCTGTTGACAGGTCCGGTGAAAGATCAGGCCGCATTGCATGGATTACTGAAACAGGTACGTGATTTAGGAATACCCTTAGTTTCGGTTAATCGTATTTACGAAAAGGAGAAATAATGAATTCAAATAGAAAAACTGCAATAATTGTGGGAGTATTGATTCTGGTGGCTTATAGTGTGTTAGGTAGTTTATTCTTAAAGTCATTAACACTAATAGTACTCTTTGAGTTAATTAGCGGTGCAGCAGTAATTGCAATTGCAGTATTGATGTTTCCACTCTTTAAACCCTGGAATAAAAGAATAACTTTTGGGTATCTTGCGACCAAAGCGCTTGAGGGCGGACTTATGATTATCGCCGGAATTCTGCTCTTATCCAGCAGCTCTTTATTACTGGGGATATGTGATTTGATTCATGTGAGTCATGCATACATTTTTATCCTGGCTTCCATGTTGCTTTATTATTTATTGTATCGATCAAAACTTCTTCCACGATTTATTTCAGCCTGGGGGGTAATTGCACTAATATCGTTGTTAATAGGAAACTTGTTGGAAACAGCGGGCAATACCCACCCAATGATAAAATTATTCTATCCCCTGATTATGTTAAATGAGATATTTATGGCAATTTGGCTGATGGTGAAAGGGTTTGATTTATCTGCCAAGGCAGAGATAGATCAGGCAAATTGAAAATAAGTAAGGAGACCGAAATGAAAGCAATTGTATATGAAAAATATGGACCCCCGGAGGTTCTGGAAATAAAAGAGGTAGAAAAACCTATTCCCGGAGACAATGAAGTGCTGGTAAAAGTTTATGCAGCGTCCATAGCGTTCGGTGATGTGGCCATGATCAAAGGAGAGCCCTTTATCGCACGCCTGTGGAGTGGACTTCTGAAGCCTAAAAATACCATACCGGGATCTGATATGGCAGGAAAGATTGAAAGTGTAGGAAAAAATATCAAACATCTGCAGCCTGGGGATGAAGTATACGGTGACCTGTCGGGGTGTGGATTCGGTGCTTTTGCTGAATTTGTATGTGCAGATAAAAAAGCAGTGGCATTAAAACCACCAAATTTATCTTTTGCAGAAGCAGCTGCTGTTCCCATGTCCGCCGTAACTGCCCTGCAGGGGCTTCGTTTTAAAGGGCAGATTCGGCCGGGGCAAAAAGTTTTGATCAATGGTGCATCTGGTGGTGTAGGAACTTTTGCAGTTCAAATTGCCAAATCTTATGGTGCCGTTGTTACTGCAGTTTGCAGTACTGGCAAAATAGACATGGTCCGTTTACTAGGTGCAGATTTTGTTATTGATTACACAAAGGAAGATTTTACTGAAAAAGAGGATCTTTATGATCTGATTGTTGCTGTTAATGGGTATCATCCTATTTTGGATTACAAGCGTGTTTTGAGTTCCCGGGGGATTTATATCCAGATTGGCGGCGCAGGGGCACAGATTGCCCAAGCCATGCTCCTGGGACCTTTGATTTCATTGGCAGGGAGTAAAAAACTTCGTTCCATGGGGGTAGCGAAACCAGATAACAGGGACTTGCTTATAATAACAGAGCTTATTGAAGCCGGTAAAGTTGTTCCGGTTATAGATAAACGCTATTCACTAAGTGATGTTCCTAAAGC
>JAOZQY010000038.1 GCA_029931975.1 Bacteroidales bacterium
ACGCGCGACCCACAGCTTAGAAGGCTGTTGCTCTGTCCAACTGAGCTACGGAACCATATCATTATCAGTTTTCAGGATGCAAAGATACAAAAAAGAATCTTTTGGGAAACCTTGGAAAAAAGGTCAATTACTGATTCCTGATCCAGTTGACCAAGCCCTTCATCTCCAGAATCTCCATAAGCTTATTGGGCAGAGGTTCAAAGGAGAAATGATGCTCACCCACCTCTATACTCCCGGCCCCAAAGTCTATCTCAACCCCGTCACCCTCTTCATATGCCTCCACTGCTTCCGGTAAAACGATTAGCGGAAGGCCCTGGTTTATCGCTGAGCGGTAAAAAATCCGGTTCACAGACTTTACAATAACCGCCTTCACACCCAAATATGCAAGTCCCACCGAAGGATGTTCCCTGGAGCTTCCACAACCAAAATTATCACCCCCAAAGATGATGTCACCTGCTTTTACTCCGGTGGAAAAACTTGGATCAAAGCCCTCAAACAGATGCGGTATAATTGCTTCCGGATCTGAACTTTGCACCTCATATGTGAGGGAACCTGCAAACATTTGATCTGTATTGAAATTGTTGATATCCCCATAGGCCCAGACCCCATTATTATTTCGGTTTTCGCCCGGCTCGATGCTGACACTTCCGGATTGTTGTTTCCGGAATGGAAATTTCTCAGACCCCTGATTCATTCTCGGATCCGAGATTTTACCATGGATCGCACTCAAAGCCACAGCTGCAGGGGAAGCAAGGTATATCTCGGCATTTTTATTGCCCATGCGGCCGAGGAAATTCCTGTTAGCTGAAGAAATCACCCGCTGATTATCTGCAGGAATCCCCTGCCCTGTCCCCAGGCATGGGCCACATGAAGAACTTAAAACATTGGCGCCTGCTTCAAGGAAAATGGTGATGAGTCCCTCATCAATTGCCTTGTGATAAATTTCCCGGGATGCAGGTATGACAAGCAACTGGACACCCGCTTTAAGCTTCTTCCCACTAAGCATGGCCGCTGCTTCACGCAAATCCTCAATCCGGCCATTGGTACATGTACCAATCAATCCCTGGTGTATATCCAGTCCGACAACCTCCGCAAGAGCCATTACATTGTCAACATGATGCGGTGCGGCCACAAGAGGATATACCTCGTTCAGGTTGATCTCTATTTCCCTGCTGTAAGTCGCACCCTCATCGGCCCAGACTCCTGCCGCTATTTCTTCCAGGTAGTCGTTCAATACCTGATCTGCCGGAAATACAGCATTCTTGGCGCCCATCTCCGATGCCAGGTTTGCCAGGGTCATCCTGTCGGCAATGGTCAATGTTTTTACACCATCCCCATGATACTCAATGGACATATAGTTGGCCCCTGCCGATCCCAGAATTCCTATTATCCAAAGGCTCAGATCTTTGGCGAAAACTCCCTGAGCTAGTCTTCCTTGTAAGATGATTTTCAGAGATTCCGGCACACGAAACCACGTTTCACTCCTTAACCATAGTCCCGCAGCTTCGGTGCGATCAATTCCGGCAGCCATGGCATTAAAAGCACCCGAGGTACAGGTATGGCTGTCACTTCCCACAATAAGCATTCCGGGCTTTGCATAAGAGGCCATGATCTGATGGCATATACCACTTCCAGCATCGTGAAAATTCTTTACTCCCTGCTGAGCCACAAAATCACGAATAGATTGATAGGTGTTTGCAAGGGCTGCAGTTGTTGGAGGTGCGTTATGATCAAGCACCACTACAAGCTGCTCAGGATCAAACAAATTCTTCCCTCCCATTTTTTTGAAGGTTTTTCGGATGCTCCCGGTATTATCATGGGTCAGAATCAGGTCGGGACGCTTAAACACAATGGAACCGGCCGGGGCCTGGAAAATCTTTTCAACAAAAGTAGAAGGCATGGAGGAAGGTTAATGGTTTGTGGATAGTGATTAGATAAGCTGGATACCGGAACGACGGCAATGGTTCACCATTTCGCCGGGCCAGATGGCCGACTGGACCTCCCCGATATGGGCCTTCTTTAGCAACTGCATGGCAGTTCTGGTTTGCCCAATACCACCGCCTATTGACGGGGGAAGCTCATCATTGAGGAGCCTTCTGTGAAACAACAGTTCTACACGATCCATATCTCCGGTAATTTCCAGCTGGGTCATCAATTCTGCCTTGTCCACCCGGATACCCATGGAGGTAAGTTCCACCGCACACTCCAACGTTTCGTTCCATACAATAATATCACCGTTCAGTCCCCTGAACCCATCCTCAGTTTCGCTACTCCAGTCATCATAATCCGGGGCCCTTTTATCATGTGGCTTTCCATCGGGAAGTTCATGGCCGATTCCGATAATAAAAACTGCTCCATATTTTTCGGCAATCTTATCCTCACGCTCCTTGGGATTTAAATCGGGGTACATTTCATAGAGCTGTTCAGAGTGAATAAAGATAATGTCCTCAGGAAGAGAGGGAAGAATCTGGGCATAAAAGGTATGAATGAAGAACTCCGTTCTTTTGATATTCCTCCAAACCTTCAGCACTGCCTCCTTCAGGGTCTCCAGGGTACGTTGCTCCTGGAAAATTGCCTTCTCCCAATCCCACTGATCCACATACAAGGAATGCAGGTTATCCAACTCCTCATCGGGACGCAGGGCATTCATATCCGTATAAATTCCATATCCCTGACTGATGTCGTAATCCCTGAGCATCATTCGTTTCCACTTGGCCAGTGATTGTACCACTTCTGCCTCCTGCTCGCGCATATCCTTAATGGAAAAAGTTACAGGTCGCTCCACACCGCTCAGGTCATCATTCAGACCGGTGCCTTTAAGGACAAAAAGGGGTGCAGTTACGCGCCTTAGTCTTAAATCGGAAGAAAGACCCAATTCAAAATGATCCTTTAACATCTGCAGGATCTTCTCTGTCTCCTTCAATGTGATTAGGGATTTATACCCTTCTGGTATGATAAGTCTCATAGTTATATTATTTAAAACAATCCATTATTCTGATAAATCTCCATTTGCACATCGGAAAATGGAGCTGATTCAATTGTTATCTGTTTTGTTAAGTTCCGGATGACTCCTGTAGTAAAATCTAAGCTGATTAAATCTCCTTCTTCAAGATGAAGGGAAGCGATATGGTCCGATTCCATAATCGGGAATGCGGCATTTATTGCATTTCGTTCGTATATCGCACCAAATGACTCTGCAAGCACACATTGAACACCCAGTGAAATAAAGCAATCTACAGCCTGTTGACGTGAGCTGCCCGATCCAAAGTTTTTCCCGCATACCACAATATCACCAGGCTTCACCTTCTTTGCGAAATCTTCATAGCCCTCAAGATTCCCGAAGGTGAACTGCCCCATCTCTTCAATTTCTGTAATGGAAAGATGACGATTGTGAAAGATCATATCGGTGTCGATATTGTCCATGGGAATATACCATGCCCTGCCTTCAATCTTACTGGGACGAAGCCCCCGATTCTTAAGCTCTTTCACCATTTTCTGCCCAGCAGAATCATCCTTTGATCTGGCAGGCCGCTTCTCAGGGGTCTCAGGAACAGTGTCCGGGCTACATATATATCCTGCTACAGCCGATGCGGCCACCACAGAGGGGGATGCAAGGTAAACTTCGCCTTGTCCCTGCTTTCCCGGGAAATTACGGTTTCCTGTACTTACTGTAATCTCACCAGGGCCATTCTGTCCCACCTGCCCTGCTGCACATCCGGCACAGCCTGCATTGGAAATCAGGGCTCCTGCAGATTTAAATATCTCCAGCAATCCTTCTTCCATACATGCTTGCCAAACCCTGTCTGTGGCCGGAACAATCTTCAAAACCACTCCCTCGGCCACATGCCTTCCTGCCAGGATAGCTGCCGTTGCCCTTAAATCTTCGATCCTCCCATTGGTACAACTGCCAACAAATGCCGAATCGATCCATATTTTCCCTTCAGGTATTGCGGATGTATCATGGGGTTTCCCGGGAAGGGAGATTCTGGAACTGAATTTCGAGACATCCAGGCGGTATACCTCTTTATAGTTTGCATCCGCATCCGCTATTACCGGATCAACTTTCATTTTCGTCCGGGATTCGCAATATCTTACCACTTCCTTATTGGGAGTAAAGAGAATAATGATGGCTCCCATTTCGGTTGCCATGGATGAGATCGTAATGCGCTGATCCAGCGAAAACATCTCAACGACTTCCCCCTCTATCTCAATGGCAGTTCCAAGGAGGGTGCTTGCCCCGAAAGTCTGGAGCAGATTCAAAGCAATATCCTTGGCAGTAAGATGCTCATCAGGACTTCCTTCCAGCACTACCTTCACGGTAGGTGGAACCTTAAACCATGTTTTTCCCTTGTGCCAGGCCACAGCAATGTCTTTATCCCCCATGCCCTGTCCGAAGGCTCCAACAGCTCCCAGAATATTGGCATGTGAATCGGTCGATATGGCTGTGGAGCCCGGATATGACAGTCCTTCCTCCATCAGAATATGGGTCCCGATACCCTTATCGATATCATATACTTTGATCCCCTCCCTTTGGGCAAACATGCGGCACTTATGCTGGTTGGCAGCATATTTCTGGTCCGATCCCGTAGGATTGCAGTCAAAAGTAAAAAATGTCCGGCTTGTATCATCGAGAGATAATTGATTATCTTCCAGGTGCTTGACCACATTAGCACCTCCAAAATCACGAGCCACCCGTGCATCGATCACCACATCCACAATTTCACCAGGACTTACCTGATCCCTTCCGGAGTGAGCGGCCAAAATTTTTTCAATAACTGTCATTGTCATAGTTGCTGTTTCTACCCAAAGATAGCCACAAAGCCATTTCCATAAATATTTTATAAAACATCTCTGGGCGATCGTTTCTCTTTTTATAGTTTTGTCTCAAACTATACTCTTTTGCCTAAATCAGTCCATCCGAATATTTACCGGCTCTACCTGATCAAGATCGCTAAGTGGTTCATGCTCTACATGCCCATCGTGGTCCCATTCTATGAAAGCAATGGACTTTCCATGAAGGATATTATGATCCTGCAGGCTGTCTACTCCATCGCCATTGTAATACTCGAGGTTCCTTCGGGTTACCTTGCCGATGTGATTGGCCGGAAAAAAACCTTAATTATCGGAGCGATTTTTGGGGTCCTTGGTTTTACCACCTACAGTCTGAGTTTTGGGTTTATGGGCTTTCTGGTAGCTGAAATCATTCTGGGCATTGGACAGAGCTGTATTTCAGGAGCTGACTCGGCCATGCTCTATGACTCTCTGCTGGAGAAAGGAGAGGAAAAAAAATATACCCGTTTCGAGGGACGGATAACATCACTTGGAAACGTGGCAGAAGCCATTGCCGGAATAGCAGGAGGCTTACTGGCCGGCATTACACTCAGGGCACCCTATCTTGCCCAGACATTTGTGGCCTTCATTGCCCTGCCTGCTGCCATCACCCTTGTTGAGCCAAGCCGAAAAGTACCATTGATTAAAGCCGGGTTGAAGGAAATTGTACATATAGCACGCTTTGCGCTCTTCATCGATCGTCCTCTGCGAAGAAATATTCTTTTTAGTGCTATTACCGGCACAGCCACCCTTACCATGGCATGGTTTACTCAGCCTTTTTTTGAATATACACGCATAGATATCGCCTGGTTCGGAATCCTATGGACCACACTGAACCTGACCGTCGCCCTCACCTCCTATACGGCACACCGTCTGGAAAAAAAACTGGGACAAAAATGTTCCATCCTGCTTGTTGCCATGCTTATTCCACTGGGATACCTTGCCCTGAGCAGGTTTCATGCACCACTTGGTCTTTTCATTCTTTATCTGTTTTACCTGGTCAGGGGCTATGCTACTCCCGTACTCAAAGATTATATAAACCGGATTACTGCTTCCCACATCAGGGCCACAGTGCTCTCGGTTAGAAACTTTGTCATCCGCCTGCTCTTTGCGCTGACCGGTCCCTTGCTGGGCTGGGTAAAAGATGTCTACTCCCTGCCCCAGGCCCTCGCACTTGCCGGAATCATATTTCTGATAATCAGCTTACTTACAGCCATTCTATTTATCAGTTCAGGAAAAGAGATGGAACAGATCAGGGATTATACCTCCAGCACCAATCCATCGTAGGCGGGCCGAATCTGTGAAGGCAGTTCCTTTTCCAATTCAGCCGCAGGCCCCATCTGGTGAGAGATATGAGTCAGGTAAGCCATACGCGGACTCAATTCTTCAATCAATGCTACTGCCTGTGAAAGGGTGAAATGCGAGATATGGGCCTCCTTTCTAAGGGCATTTACCACCAAATATTTTACCCCGAACAACTTTTCCTTTTCAGCTTCCGATATGTAATTGGCATCGGTCAGATAGCCAAAATCTCCGATCCGGAATCCAAGAACAGGCAGGCGGTAGTGCATCAGCCTGATGGGTACAATCTCCATAGCCCCGATAAAAAAAGGATCTGTTGTTATGGGATGCATCCTTACCTGGGGAATCCCCGGATATTTCTTTTCTGCAAAGACATAGGGGAATCCACTGTTCAATGCACGCATCACCCGTTCTTCGGCAAATACATCCATAGGGCTCTTCTGGATATAGTTAAAGGCACGGATATCATCCAGTCCCGCAATATGGTCCCGATGTTCGTGGGTAAACAGGACTGCATTTAGCTTTGAAACCCCTGTCCGAAGCATCTGCTGTCTGAAATCGGGACCCGTATCAATGACCACCACCTGCTCTTCGTGCTCCACAAGAACAGAAGAACGCAGGCGTTTGTCATGTTCATCCAATGAAGCGCACCCTGTACAATGGCATCCAATCACCGGAACACCCTGTGAAGTGCCGGTACCAAGAAAAGTAATTTTCAATTGAGCATGTCTAATTACGGTATTTACGAAGTTATAACTATTTTTAATACTTCATTTTTAAGAATATCCATGAAAGGAACCCTCTACCTGGTCCCCAATACCTTGGGAAATCCCGATACCTCCGCAACCATACCAGGAGGAATCACAGAAATAGTGAATGGTATCAGCCTCTTTATCGTGGAAAATCTGAGAAATGCCCGACGTTATCTGAAAAGTCTGAACAGGGAAATCAATATTGATTCTCTGACATTCTTTGAGCTGAATGAACATACACCTGCTGCTGAGATCCCAGGCTTTCTGAACCAGGTGGAGAAGGGTGCTGATGCAGCTGTTATATCGGAGGCGGGGGTTCCCGGAGTAGCCGATCCCGGTGCAGCAGTGGTCCGGGTGGCCCATGAGAAAGGAATCAGGGTCATCCCCTTAACAGGTCCTTCCTCCATCCTGCTGGCCCTGATGGCTTCCGGACTCAACGGACAATCTTTCTGTTTTCATGGTTACCTTCCGGTGAAAAGGCCTGAGCGGATCAAAAAAATCAGGGAGATTGAGCAGAGCGTCCTCAGCTTAGGTGAGACACAGCTCTTTATTGAGGCCCCCTACCGCAATGATGCCCTGCTTGCTGACATTCTTGATTGCTGTTCGAATTCTACCCTGCTCTGTATCGCAGCCGATATCACACTGGAATCGGAGTTTATCTTCACCAGAACAATGGAGGCATGGAAAAAGAAAAAACCGGTCCTTCATAAAAGACCGGTCCTGTTTCTTATTGGGAGATAAGGGTTCCACCTATTTAATGTTTTGGGATTACTCTGTATCCGTATTGTCGTCACTTTCTTCAGGATCCACACTGATCACCTCCACATCAAATACCAGGGTTTCATAGGCTGGAATAGATATATTTCCCTGGGAGCTATACCTCCCATATGTTCCATAGGCAAGTGTATGGGGAATAATCAGCCGTCCCTTCTCTCCTTGCTTAAACTTTTCCAGTCCAAGATGCCAGCCCTCAATAGGTGAAGTTTCTGCGTCGTAATCACCCACCACAAACTCATAATAATCATCGTCCAAAGATTGGTCAAACACACGTCCATCGGGCAGATAACCCTTATAAGCCACCTGTATTGTGGAGTCAATGCCCACCGGAACTTTATCTGTGCTTTCATCCACCACATAATACATTACTAAATCATTAGCTGCATCATATACGGTATCCACACCGACTATGGTATCTGTATAAGCCAAAATCTTTGCCGCCTCATAGGCCTCAATATCATCGCCCAGCACTTCCAAAAGAATCACCTCATATTTTAAGGAATTGAATGCACCAACATCACCTGTGTTCTTGGATCCAAACCCCAGTTCACTGGTAAACAGGAAGGTGGCCTCTCCCCCTTCACGCATCATGCTAAGTCCCTCTGTAAAGCCTTCATTCAGAACACCATTCTGCATCTTATATGGACCATAAAGAGCATCTTCATCATAAATTTGATTGTCTATGGCCACACGTTCAATGTAAGTGTCATAGATATTATCATTCTTAATCGTATAGGCAACATGATTGATCAGTACCCAGGTACTATCACCCGGCATATCGCCACTACCCTCCTTATTCTCCACATAATAGAGTCCACTGGCTTGGGGAGATGCATCCGGATAGTTAGCGGCCATATAAATATCGAAAAAGCGCTGCTCCTCATCCAGGCTATCCTGGTCCGCGGTATCTTCCTCGCAAGAAGCCAAAAGCATCAAGCCTGCTATCATTGTCACAAAAGGATATAATCTCATCGTTATCTTCATCATTTCATCTCTCTTTCTATGCTGTGGTGGCTTTTCATTTCAAACTACCGTGGATCAAAAATATTGTGCAAAATTAATATAATTAATGAACCTACTCAACCTTCAGAACCCTTAGCCTGTATATGAGGACAGAATTTCCGGGAATTTTTACCCGGTCTCCAAAATTACCGTGCGCCAAATGAGGAGGTATCAATAAAATGGCCTCTGATCCTTCCGACAAAAGTTGTAAGCCCTGTTCCACGCCCGATTCAACTCCACCCTTGCCCACAGTGATGGTTTTTGGATCCAGCATGGAGGCCTGGTAACAGGGCGTTCCATCCAGCAGGGTAGATTCAAAGGAATAGCTGACACGACTGTTAAGACCGATCCGCTTCCCTGTCCCCCGGTTCTCAACCACGATCCATAGCCCCGACGGGGTCATTTCCGCCTGCCAACCCACCCGTTCAAGAAAGGCTGCTATATGATCCTGATGCCTCTGTTGCATATACTGATTGGCCCGGATAAGTTGCTCGAAAACAGGATCGGCTTGCTGTTCAATACTCTCCTGCACAGGCGGTTTACAGGCAGCAAGCATCCAAAGAAAAAGAAGAAGAAGACCCTTCTGCATTAATTTATTCATCCTTGAGCAAATTAAGATACTCCGGAAGCAAAGATTCGAATCCCGAGAGTGTTTCCTTCATAGACTTAAAGGAGTCTCCACCTGCAGCATTGATATGGCCGCCTCCATGATAGTGTTCCGAGGCAACAAGATTCACGGGGAACATACCCCGCGATCGGAACGAGACTCTGATCAGATCTTTTTTCTCCACAAACAGGGCTGTGAATCGTATACCCTTTACTGAAAACGGAATATTCACAAATCCTTCCGTATCGCCCTTACGGTGGTTGAAGCGTTTTAGCTCTTCATCGGTCACACTTATATATGCGGTATGATATTCAGGAAGAACCACCATCTTTTCCTGCATGCAATAGCCCTGAAGGCGCAAACGGTCCTCCGAGTAAGCATCATATACATTGGAGTATATCTTGTCCTTCTCAATATCATATTTCATTAGTTCGCCAACCACATGGAAAATTTCAGGATAGCTACTGGCATAGTTGAAATTGCCCGTATCGGTCATAATGGCCACATAAAGACAGGTGGCTATATCTTTGTCCATCACCTCCTCCGGGATAACCTCTTTAAGGAAGACATAGATCATTTCGCCCACCGACCCCCTCCACGTTTCAGAGATTGTAATATCTGCAAACTGTACAGGATCCTGATGGTGGTCGATCAATATTTTTTTGACTTTGGACCTCCGTAGGAATTCCTCCACCCCATTCACCCGATTGGGGGCATTAAAATCGAGACAAAAAATCAAATCAGCACCCTCAATAATCTCAACTGCCTTCTCTTTCTTATAGGCATATGTTGTTGAGCGTTCAATACCCGGAAGCCATCTCAGAAAATCGGGTAGTCCGTCCGGTATCACCACCTGCGCATCAATCCCCAGCTTAAGCAGTGCCAGTGTCAGTGCCAGGCTCGATCCAATGGCATCTCCATCCGGATTGGTGTGAGTTATCACTGCCACCCTTTTAGCGGCCTCTATCCACGAGTAGATAGTTCTTGCTGTTCCTTCCTCAACCATTGTGCTTTCCATCTTTAAGTGATCAAAGTTAAAAAATATTGAAAGTGGCTTAACAAAGCCCGGAATTATTTGTTAATATGCATTATATAATCGACCAGCTATGTCAGGAAACATCACTTTTACAATTATCAAACCATTTGCCGTCTCCAACGGCCACGTCGGACCAATCCTGAACAAGATTCATACCGCAGGATTCAAAATCTCAGCAATGAGAATGCTCTGGCTTACAAAGGGTGAGGCTAAAATTTTCTATGCAGTGCATAAGGATAGGCCATTTTATATGGACCTGGTTGAGTTTATGACCTCGGGGCCCATAGTAGTGGCCGTACTTAAAAAAGAAAATGCGGTTGAAGACTTCCGGAAACTGATCGGATCAACCGATCCGGAGAAGGCTGATGAGGGAACCATTCGTAAGGAGTTTGCCGAGAGTATGCGTGCCAACGCTGTGCATGGTTCAGATTCGGATAAGAATGCGAATTTTGAAGCTTCGTTTTTCTTCTCGGGTCTGCAGCGTTTCTGATCAGCGAAGCACCACATCATCAATCACATCCATTCCGGCTGCTTCGTTAAGTTTTGGAATCAGTGACTCTTTTATCATACTCAACTCATTTCTTACCACTGAAGAGTGAAGCGTAACAAATAGTTTTCTGTTTTGTATACGCAATGATTTAGTCTTCTTAGCTACAGTAATCCCCAGAAGGTCTTTCCACGATTTCATCAGCCGGTACTCTGCCAGCCCCTTCTCCAGCCCCTGGGCTTTTACAAACTGTTTAAGCAGTGAGTCGATTTTTTTAACCTCTTTTCTCTGCATGCTTAAGCCTTCATCTCTTCTAAAATGGTTTCAGGAGTGATTCTGAATATCCTGTTATTCGCCGGAATTTCCTTTAAAATACCCTGCAGCCTTTGTTCATTGGTGTCGGTGATGAAAATTTGACCGAACTGGTTTTTTGCCACCAGGCTGACAATATGCTTTACCCTGCCAGCATCAAATTTATCAAAAATATCATCCAGCAATAGTATGGGAGGAATCTCTGTGAGTTTTCGGATAAACTCAAACTCTGCCAGTTTCAGGGCCACAAGAAAAGTTTTCTGCTGACCCTGGGATCCACTCTTCTTCAGGCTGTACCCCTCCAGGGCCATTCCCAGGTCATCCTTATGTATTCCGAAAGTAGTATATTGTACAATTCGATCCTTCTCCATGGATGCCTTTAGGCCCTGCCTGAAACCACTTCCCTGCAAATGTGCCTGATAGCTCAGGCTAACCTTTTCACGGTTCCCGGAAACATGTGCGTGAAAATCGTTGAATACAGGCAGAAGTTCATTCACAAAACGCACTCTCTCCTTGTAGATCGGCTCACCATAACGAATAAGTTGCTCATCCCAAACCTCCAGCATCCCCTGGTCGAAACTCCTGGTCATTGCAAAATCCTTTAAGAGGCTGTTTCGCTGAGAAAGCGCCCTGTTGTACTGGATCAGGTTTTCAAGATAGACCCTGCTGTACTGGGCAATGACACCATTCATAAATTTCCTGCGTTCCTCACTTCCTCCATTGATCAGAATTGCATCGGCCGGGGATATCATTACCAGAGGAATCAGACCTATATGCTCTGAAAGTTTTGTGTAGTCCTTCTGGTTTCTTTTGAACTGTTTCTTCTTCTGTTTCCTTATCCCACAATAGATATTCTCCTCCTTGCCCCTTCTTTCAAAAACACCCTGGACCACCAGGAACTCCTGTTCATACTTTATATTCTGGCTGTCGACAGGGTTCAGGTTGCTTTTGCATAGAGAAAGATAATGGATGGCATCCAGAAGATTGGTCTTGCCCACACCATTCTCACCCACAAAACAGTTGATCTTTTCCGAAAGGGAAATATCAACCTGTTCATAATTCTTAAAGTTGACCAGGGAAAGTGATTTCAGATGCATACACAAAATTACTATTTTTGTGGCGCCACAAAGGGCATTTTTCCAAAAAAGGGTTACTTTTGCGGAAGTTTTTTTAAAACTAACAAAATCAGACTGATGTCGAAGAAAAAAAATGTGAAGCAAACGGACAAGAATCTTGAAGGCATTGAAAGTGCATTAACACGTTCCGAACAATTCATAGAAGATAACTCGAAAGTACTAACCTACATACTTGGAGGTCTTATCGTTATATTACTTGTCATTATCGGTGGAAACAGGTATTATCTGAAGCCTCTTAACGAAGAAGCTGCTGCAGACATGTATTATGCAGAACGTTTTTTTGAGATGGACTCTTTTAATCTTGCACTGAATGGATACGGAACCTATCCCGGATTTTTGAATGTGATCGATGATTATGGAATAAGTAAATCTGCAAAAATATCAAGGTATTACGCTGGTGTATGTTACCATCATCTGGGCGATCATGAGTCAGCCATTCACCTTCTGAATAAGTTTAAAACCGATGATCTGCTGGTTGGAGCTGCAAAATACAGCACGCTTGGAGATGCATATGTTGAAATGGGCGAACTCAGTAAAGCTGTATCTGCCTATAAAAGCGGGATCGAAAAATTTGAGAATAATTTCTCATCTCCCATTATGATGAAGAAGCTGGGAATCGTTTACGAAGAACTGGGTAAACTGGATGAGGCACTTTCAACATATAAAAACATTGAGATCACCTACCCAGAAACACCTGAAGGAAAAGAGATTAAAAAATACATTGGACGGGTAGAATCAAAAATGTCCCTCTAAGTCTTATTCCATAGATAAACATGGCTTCAAACCTGAAGAATTTGTCTGATTATGATCCGGCGACCATTCCCAACGGATCAGCAATGAAATTTGGTATTGTGGTCTCTGAATGGAACGAAAAGATCACTGCATCGCTTCTGAAAGGAGCACTGGCAACACTAAAAAAACATGGTGTAAAGGAAGAAAACATTAAGGTCCAGACTGTCCCGGGAAGCTTTGAACTCCCTTACGGGGCCAGGGTTGTTGCCGAACAATCAGTCCCCCATGCAGTCATCTGCCTGGGTTGTGTGATCCAGGGTGAAACCCGTCACTTTGATTACATCTGCCAGGGTGTTACAAAGGGGATAACCGAACTTAATCTTGATTACGATATCCCATTTATATTTGGAGTACTTACCACAGAGAATCAACAACAGGCCCTGGACCGCTCTGGTGGAAAACATGGAAACAAAGGCGATGAAGCGGCTGTTACAGCTCTGAAAATGGCCTCGCTTCGAGGCATTCTTTTGCAGTAAGACCATCGCAATCAAACAATATTTCAAGAGGGTGTCTTAGCGGGCATCCTCTTTTTCTTTGATGGCGAAGGGGAGAAATATAGAAGGGGCCATCTCAAAGTTGATGAGACGGCCCCTTTATATATTCTCTTTACAGCCTCCTACCTATTCTTCTTTTTAGGCTGTGGCTTTCCTCCACCCAGGGACTGTTGCTTCTGTAATGCTTCAAGCCGCTGTGCAAACTTCGATTTCTTAGCCGGTTTATTCTTCTTGGAGTTTATCTTCCTCATGATCTTCTCTTCATCAATAAAGCGTTTGAATAACAGGTTCTGTCCCAGTGTAATGACGTTTGCCAGGAAGTAGTAATAGGTCAGACCGGCCGAGAAATTGTTCAGGATAAACATAAACATCACTGGCATAATATACATCATGGTTTTCATGCCTGGCATCTGGTTGGATCCGGCGCCTGCCTGATTGTTATAACGCATGGAAAGCATAGTCGTAACGGTCATCAGCAGTGTAAAAAGACTTACGTGATCGCCATACATGGGAATATCCCAGGGAAGATCAATTATGGAGTCATAGGTGGAAAGGTCATGTGCCCACAAAAAGCCCTGCTGACGCAGTTCAATGGATGTGGGGAAAAAGCGGAACATAGCATAGAGAATGGGGAACTGCAGCAACATGGGCAAACATCCACCCATGGGATTGGCTCCCGCCTTCTTATACAGATCCATGGTTGCCTGCTGCTTCTTCATGGCATCATCCTTCTTGGGATAACGTTCACTGATCTCGTCCACCTGGGGTTTCAGAAGCTTCATGACCGCCTGCGACTTAAAAGATCTATAGGTAAGCGGAAAGAGGGCCACTTTGATAATCAGGGTTAGCAAAAGGATAATGATCCCGTAGTTAACAAAATATTTACTCAACCAGTTAAAGATGGGGATGACCACAAAGGCGTTGATCCACCGGAGCATGGAACCTCCAACTGTGACCACATTTTGAAGTCCCAGGTCGCCGTAGCCCTTGAGAGATGTGAATTTATTCGGACCAAAATATAGTTGCATCCCAATCAGCTGATCGCTCGTGCGATCGTAAGGCATATCCACCGAAGTGGAGAATCGGCGAACGTATTTACCCGGATCATTAAAGCGTTCCTGTAGCATGTAGGCCCCATTGAAATAATCATCAGCCACCAGAATGGTCGAGAAGAATTGTTGACTGAAGGCAATCCAGCTGATGCGGGTAGACTCGGTCACATCTTCCAACTCTTTCTTTGACCGCGATTTAAAACTCTCCACACCCCCCCCTTTATACCTGTAATAAAGGGTTGTGTACATCGCTTCATTCTGGTAGCCCTTCTCCTGAGAAGGTGCGTAGTAATCAAATTTGAATTCCATTCTGTCGGTCCGGTACTGATCCAGTCCTTTGAGACGCATATCAAAATCGAGCATGTAATCCTCATCAAACAGTCTGTATATATAAGAGATAGAGGCTGTTTCAGAGATATCCATTTTCATGGTTAGCTGTTGATAGGAGCGTCCGTCTTCACCGGTCAGCTTCTCTACTACAGGCTGAAAATAAAGGTCTCCTGTATTGATGCTCCGGTTCTCGGCAAAGAACTGGAGGGCAAAGATGGTGGAATCTCCATCCATCATGATAAGCGGAAGAGAATCGTGGGTTTGATACTGCTTTAATTGCACTGTGTAGGGCCGGCCACCAAGGGTCGAAAAGCTTAGCTTAACCAGATCGTTCTCAAGTACCACAATTTCGGAAGTTCCTGTAGCTGCATTAGCAAAATCGCCCAACTCACCGGATAAACGTTCCATCGATACAGCATCACTTGTGCTACTATCTCCTGTCTCATCAGTAAGAACACGAGCCTCTCCCTGTCGGGCAGCCTCCATAGCCCTGAGCTGCTCCACTCGGGTGATGGAATCAAGCCTGCTGCGTTCTGCCATCTGTGCCTCACGCTGTGGTTTTGTAAAAATGCTGTAACCCACAAGAAGGAGTCCGATTATCCCAAGACCTATAATTGTATTTCTATCCATTTTCAGCTTTTAAATTCAGGCACAAAAGTAATGGTTTAGCCTGTATATCAACATAAATTAAGGTAAAATCCGCCAGATTTCGGTGAATTGCAGAAGGAAGTGTGTAAAGTGCTACTTTAAATTCTTAATAGCAGCCTTAATAAAAGCAACGAATAAGGGGTGGGGATTCAGCGCAGTACTCCTGTATTCGGGGTGAAATTGTGTCCCTACAAACCAGGGGTGAGCGGGCTGCTCCATAATTTCAACAAGTCCATTCTCCGGATTAATCCCGGTGGGGACCATGCCATGTTCCCGGAAAATTTCCAGGAACTCGTTGTTAAATTCATAGCGATGACGATGACGCTCCCTGACCACCTTAGCCTGGTAGGCCTCCGCCACTATAGATCCCTCATCTAGTTCGCAGGCATATCCGCCCAGACGCATGGTTCCTCCTTTTCTGGTAACCCCCTTTTGCTCCTCCATCAGATCAATGACAGGATGCTTAGTGTTGCTATCCATTTCAGTTGAATGAGCATCTTCGTATCCAATCACATTGCGGGCAAACTCGATAATCGCACACTGAAGCCCCAGGCATATCCCTAAAAACGGAACCTTGTTCTCGCGTGCATAGTTAACTGAAACTATCTTGCCCTCTATACCGCGGTCCCCGAATCCGGGAGCCACCAGAATACCATTATACCCTTCAAATTTTTCAGCCACATTATCGGCCGACACTTCCTCAGAGTGAATACAATCAACCTTCACCTTCACATTGTTCATAACTCCTGCATGGCTCAATGACTCAATGATAGATTTATAAGAATCATGCAATTCCACATACTTGCCTACCAAGGCAATCCTGATTTCTTTCGTTGAACTCTTCAGACGATCAACAAAAGTCTTCCAATCCTTCAGATCGGGCGACTCACTGCTATCCAGCTTAAGCTTTTTCAATACCATTACATCAAGTCCCTCCTCCTTCATCAGCAGAGGTACCTCGTAAATGGTAGATACATCAATGGATTGAATCACAGCATCCTTCTCCACATTACAGAAAAGGGCAACCTTTTTCCGAAGGTCCTTGTCCAATTCATGTTCAGAACGCAGTACCAGTACATCAGGCTGAATCCCATTCTCCAGGAGCTCTTTTACAGAATGCTGGGTAGGCTTGGTTTTCAATTCACCTGAAGCCGAGAGATAAGGCACCAGGGTGAGGTGAATAAACACTGTGTTTTCAAGCCCCAGGTCCCAACGTAACTGCCTGACAGCTTCAATATAAGGTAGCGACTCGATGTCGCCAACGGTACCGCCTATTTCAGTAATAATGATATCAAACTCCCCTTTTCGCCCCAGCAGTGTAACTCTTCGCTTAATCTCATCGGTAATATGGGGGATGATCTGAACCGTCTTCCCCAGGTAATCTCCCCTGCGCTCCTTATTTATCACTGACTGGTAGATTCGGCCTGTGGTTACATTGTTAGCCTGGGAGGTTTGGATATCAAGGAAACGCTCATAATGGCCAAGATCAAGATCTGTTTCAGCACCATCGTCGGTCACATAGCACTCACCATGCTCGTAGGGATTGAGGGTGCCGGGATCCACATTGATATAAGGGTCCAGTTTCTGGATAGTCACCTCATAGCCCCTGGCCTTTAGAAGCCGACCCAATGAAGCGGAAACAATACCTTTACCCAGGGAGGAAGTTACTCCTCCTGTCACAAAAACATACTTTGTACTACCCAAAACGATTCAGATTTCTATTAAGGACAAAAGTAAAGATTTAATTTGCATTTTCCATATCATCCAGGATACGGATTTTCTGCTCCAGAACTCGGATTCTTTCGTGTGCAGCATCGATTTTTTCCTGGAATCCATGAATAGTCTCTTCTGAACTGTCCGATTGTTTAAAAAACCCAATGTTATTTTCCCAGACTCCCATATCGTTTCGAAGTTGCTGCAGTTTATTAATCAGCTTGTCTCTTTCAAAATTGATCTTCATTTCGGACCTGGGCGCATCTGCCATGCTGGCAATACGGTAGCGGAATTTGAAAATGCTGCGTTCAGACTCGTTCATTCCACTTTTTTCAAGTAAGTTGTCCTGAGCCAGTCTGAACTGCTCCTTGATCCATTCCTTTTTTCCTGAAGGCACGTAGCCAATAGCGTTGAATCTTGATTGAAAATCCTTCAGCGCCTCCAGATTTGTTTTGCGATTGTCTGTTGCTTCGAAAGCCTCCATTTCGGCCAAAAGTTGTTCCTTGGCTTTCAGATTCTCATCATAGGTGGAGTCAATATCTTCAAAATACTTTGACTTATTATTAAAGAATGAATCACATGCAGCCCTGAAACGCTTCCATAATTTATCAGAATCTCTCCGTGGAACCGGGCCTATCTCTTTCCACCTTTTCTGCAACTGGATGAGAGCGGTGGTAGTCTCCTTCCATTCTTTACTGTTAGACAAAGCTTCTGCTTTCTCAATTACTTCCAGCTTTAAACTCAGATTATCCTTCTGGTCCTCGTAGGCTGAAGCATAATACCTTGCCTTGTTCCCGAAAAAGACATCACATGCTGTTCTAAACCGCGCATAGATAGTATTGTTATCCTTTTTTGGAGCATATCCAATGGCCTTCCACATTTTCTGGATCTCCAGCACCTTGTTGGTCATATCGGTCCATTCACCATGAGTGGTGTATACTGTTGCTGCTATATTTTCAATCTTCTCACAGAGGTTCACCTTCTTCTCCAGGTTCTCATGAAGTGATTCTTTCAGCCTGGAGTGATAATCCTGATGCTTTTTATTGATTACTGAAGTGGCCAGCTTGAAGCGGTCCCAGATCTCATCCCTGTTTTCTCTTGGTACAGGACCTATCTCTCTCCATCGTGTATGATTCTTCTGAAGTACCTTAAAGGCATGTACAATGTTGGGCTCTTTATCGAGTTCCTCTGTACGCTCGCAAAGTTGCACCTTGAGTTCCAGGTTTTTCTTCAGATCCAGAGCACGAAGATCACGGTTGATTCTCACATAATCGTTAAATTTTTCAACGAAATAGTTATATGAATCCCATAAATCCTTCAAATTCTGATGAGGAACAACACCTACAGAAAACCACTGTTTCTGAAGGTCCTTGAACTTCCTGAATGTCAACTCGAAAGTATCCTGTCCCTCCATTAAAATTCTTAACTGTTCCAGAACCTCTTGTTTCTTTACAAGGTTTTCCTGTTTGGTCTTTTCCAGCTGACGTGTAAATTCCGCCTTCAGTCCCTTGTACTTATACAACAACTCTTTCATTGTTGCCTCAACAGGTTCCTCTGCAGGCTTAAAGTCCTCAAGGTTACCTCCCTCATTCAGGAAGTGTTTCTTCTTCTCTTCAAGCGCAGCAGCCACCTTCTCATTAAAGACCTGCTTGATTTCCTCCACTTCTTTCCGGATATTGCCTTTTCCTGGCTTATCCAGTTTCTCACTCATTAACTTAACCAGATCTTCCTTACTCAGCAAGCCATAATTGATCTCCTCAGCTTCTGTGTCATGATGTTCATCATCATTTTCATCATAGATAGCATTGCTTTGCTTCTCCTCACTGTCGTTTATCAAATTTTCCGCATCGATTTTTAAAGAGGCCAGATCTTTTTCGGGAGTGGCTTCGATGGGCAGGACAGCCTCATTTTCGGGTACAGGCGCGCTTGACCCGGGCTCTTCATGCTCAGCTTCCAGGCTTGTATTTTCCCCTATTTTTTCATTCTTCTCTTGCTCCTCTTTCAGCGTATCTGCTTGCCTGGTTTCTTCTTGTTTCTCTATGTTTGCAGTCTCGTTCAGAAAATCATTTTCATCAAAGTTTTTCATAACAGGTAGAGGATTAGTAGGTCGCTTGCACATACAAATTAATCAATTTTCATTAAATGGGCTCTTTTTCAGAAAAAAAACTGTCCTATCTTCGTATAAATTCTCCCTGTTATGCGTATCGACATAATTACAGTGTTACCAGCCCTGCTGGATGGTCCACTTAAACACTCCATCGTCAAAAGAGCCAGTAAGAAAGGTCTGGTTGACATCCAAATTCATGACCTGAGAAACTTTGCAAAAGGCAAGCACAGAAGTGTGGATGATTATGCCTTTGGTGGCGATGCCGGCATGGTGATGTCCATAGGTCCCATTCACAGGGCCATCACCCACCTGAGTTCATTGCGGGAATACGACGAGATAATCTACACATCGCCCGATGGGCACAGATTCGATCAACGGGAAGCCAACCGCCTGGCCACCTTAGAGAATGTCATTATCCTGTGTGGCCATTACAAAGGAGTGGATCAGAGAATCAGGGATCACCTGGTTACCCGTGAGATCTCCATTGGGGATTATGTGCTTACAGGAGGCGAACTGGCTGCCGCCATCATCACCGACAGTGTTGTCCGCCTTCTACCCGGAGCCATCTCCGATGAAACTTCAGCTCTAAGCGATTCCTTCCAGGATGGACTGCTTGCGCCACCTGTTTATACTCGACCGGCAGAATACCAGGGGTGGAAAGTGCCAGACATCCTTTTATCGGGACATGCTGCAAAGATAGACCAGTGGAAACATGAGCAATCTCTTGATCGAACACGAAAACTAAGACCCGATCTTCTGGAGGGATTTGAAGATTAACTAGCGCAGTACTTTTCGTACGAATGCCACGGTAAAGTAAGACATCAGGAAGAGTCCAAAGAAGCCTTCGATGGCAGATACCCAACGGACTGCACCATAGGGATAGTGATCTCCATAACCAATGGTCAGAAAGGTGATTGCACTATGGTAAAATGAACGGGCCATCATGCTTAGCTGATCATCGACCGATGCAATAATATCGGCAGGGGTCCAGAGCAGCATGAAATAATAGAGCAGGCTGAAAAGCACAAAAAAAGTAAGCATGGTGATCAGCACCCTCACCGGACTGGTTGCATAGAGTCCGGCCTTGTCGAACAGCGCAAGTTTGAACCAGTAAAGAGGATATTGATAGATGGCCGTATGCGGTTTTCCTTTTACAGAATCGTGAAGAATAGCTTTTGACTCGCACCTCTTGAATTCAACATAGGCCTTATCTTCGGCATTATAGAGCCCCAGGTTTTTAAAATTTTCCTTCAGGATTCTGAACTGTTCTGCCCTTAAGATGTGACTACTTTTGGCCTGGCTGTAAATCATCTCTTTGACATGATTGCTGTTCCAGTCCAGATAAAACCTTCCAAGCAGCCGCATGCCACCCATAAGAAGTGTGTCGATCTGTGCAGTAAATTCATGTGGATTCATATCGATGATATCCCTGACTACCGTATTAGAGAGATCAATGGCGCTGCTTTTGTTCACCCTGAGATCCAGGAATCCATTAAGATGACAGAAGCGAAACGAAAGACTTGAGAACCACGATTTATAGAAGCTAAGCTGCTCATCACTGAAAAGGGTACGTTCAAAACTCACATCCACATTTTCAAACATCACTTCTTCGAAACTAAATACCCCGCTTCCCAGGATGCCTCTTTTAAAACTGAATTTCCCGGAATCCATCTCGCATCCATCAAAAACCACCTCCCCGGCACCAAATATTGAGCGGTTAAAATTCACCCTCCCTTTTCCAAACTCAACCGTTCTGAAGTCGACCCGTCCCGAACCAAATTCGGTCCGTTCAAAACTGAGTTCCACCTCCTTAAATGCTGCAAAATGAAAATCCACCTTTCCATCTCCAAATCGTGCTATCTTAAAGGATACTCTCTTTCCCCCGAAGTGGGCATTGATAAAACTCACATCTCCGTCATCAAACTCCGCATTTGCAAAAGATAATGTGGCCCCACCAAATGAGGTGTACTGAAAATCTTTTATGCCCTTTCCAAAGACGCAGTTCTTAAAGCTTACATTATCTGCCTTGATCTTTACATTCTTAAAATTGAAATAGCCCTCAGAAAAATGGGTGTCATGAAAAGAAATAAGAGTGGTATCAAATACTACGGCTTCAAAATTCACGCTTCCGCCGCTGATCCAGGCACCTCCCAGGTTGAACTCCTTCCCTTCAATAACTGCATTTGAAAAGTCCAATTCAGCATAGCCTTCAAAAAGCGCCTCCCGGGCAGTGAAGCCTTTAATCACCACCTTCTCTCTTGCATCCATATTGCGGGTAAGACGGTAATCGCGCAGGGAAAATTTTTCGATATAACAATGATCCAGGTTAATGGCTTCCCCCCGGTCAATGGCCTTGTAAATCTCCTTCTCCTCCATGTATCCCATCAGTTCCACCACCGACTTCTCCTTACCTGGTACATTAAAATGAACCAATGCAGTACCGGGAAACCTGACTCCTTCCTCTGTTTCAAATTTGAGCTTTTTGATTTCCGATGTAAAAGAGGTGTATCCGGGTAGCATTGCTAGATTGTTTATATGCTAAGATAGAGAAACTCAATCAATGAATTTACGCTGACAGAGGGATGCGAAATCGCAGTAGCTGCATATTTTATCGTTCTCCCTCTGAACAAAAGGAATAGTTGGATCGAAGAGTTTTTGCACCAGCTCTTTCAGTAACTCCATAAACTGATTCTCCAGGGGAAAAAAGGAAGCCACTCTTCCCTCCTTCTTCAGACTGGTCATATTAAGGGCCGCATCAAATTCCTCTTTAAAAAGACCCTTCATGGAATACAGCCCTGGCATAACATCCTTCCCGGGGAAGGCCTCCCCCACCAGCCAGGCATAATAGAAGGTTTGCATTGCCGCACTGTTCCTGCTTCCGTAATTCCCGTCGAAGAGGCTCTCCACATCCCTGAATTTCTGATCGGTCCGCCCGGTTTTATAATCAATTACCCTTAGCTGGCCTCCGACCCGGTCAATCCGGTCAATCTTTCCGCCCAGACTGAGTTCTATGGTTTTTCCTTCCACTTCAATTGCCAGGTTTCTCCTGTAGGTCGCCTCGGCGGCCACCAGCTCGAAGGGAGCAATGGTAGTATCCTGCTTCAGTACCTGCTTCATATACCTGAGCATTACGCTGAATATCAATATATTCCTACCTTCAATAGTTTCCTTTTTCCGTCCCTTATAGTGATGCTTTATGAATTGCTCTCTCAGCAAAGATTCGTACTCATTACTGCTCAATAACTTATTAAGGTCCTCTTTGCTGATTATCCCTCTATTCTTCCCGGCAATTTCAAGATACAATTCATTCAGACTGTCATGCACAACGGTACCAAAACCACTGGCATCGATATCCTCAGATATTTCATCCATTTCACCCAGACCCGCTATGTAACGAAAATAATACTTCAGGGAGCAATCGATATAGGTGTTGATTGCCGAGGGCGAGAGATAGCGATCCTCTTCACTTCCCATTACATAGCGCCTGAGCTTTTGGGTGACTACTTCGCCATGTTCAATCTTGATCGGAGTAATTTCCCGGGCCTGGACGTTCAGACCCGGTCGGATGACCTCCAGGCCCTTCTCAAAAATCAGCTGCCGTACATAGCGACTCATTTCTCCGGTCGACACACCTTCCGTACTTCCATTGAACAGGATATCCACACGGTCAGCACGTTGAAGGAGGCGGTAGAAGTAGTAGGCATAAATCGCATCCATCTCTTCCCTGGATGGCAGGCCGAATGCCATCCGTAGAGAATAGGGAATATGACTGTGAGTAGCCTCCTGGGCAGGCATGACTTCCTCGTTCATAGAAAGCAGGATCACATGCCTGAAATCGAGTAGCCTGGTTTCCAGGATACCCATAATCTGCATGCCTGAAAGCGGTTCTCCCTCGAAAGGAATACGAAGATTTTGCAGGGATCTCCGAAGCAAGCGCTCCATTAACTGGTAGCTGATATCGCTTCGCTGCTCATTGAGCCTTTCAAACTTATTTACCTGCTTTAAAAGCTGGAAGCAAAACTCCCGGTCCAGGACATCCTCATGTCGACTGCCCCTTCCTGCAATCAGTTCAAGAAGATGCAGAAAGATCTTTCTCAGGTATTCCAGCAGGGAAGCCGCATTGTCCAGGGGCCTGAAGATCATTTGTTCCAGCTCTCCCTTAAAAAGCTCCCGGTCGATCATATGCATGTTTTCTCGGATTATCCGCCCGCTGAGCTCGACGGATCCTCCCCCCTGCATCTTCCAGAAATAGGGGTGCTGCAGGATATCATTCACATCCTTATGGTAAAAACGGGTACTTCCGTCTGCTTTCTTCCTGGCATGGTAATGCAAACGCAGGAGACTGTCCAGAAAAGAGAATACCGGAGTGTTTTTCATGGGATAACCCATGGTTATATTTACTTCCTCCACACCCTCGGGCAGGGACATCAGGACAGGCAGGAGCAGCTCCTCATCACAAAGAACCAGGGCTGTATCTGTACTCTTGACAAGCCTGTCCGGATCTTCATCCTTCAGCAAATGATATACGGTCTTGGACTGGAGCACATCCGTTGGTAATTCGTAAATCCTGTATTGTTTTCCCTTTGCCAGTCCCTTAAAATCTTCCAGCTTTTCAGCTTCCGGGAAACGTAAGATATTTTCTCGCAAAAAGCGGCCCGCTTCTTCTCCTCTGTCATCCATGAAGCGCTGGTCATAATCCCAGAAAAAAGCGGCACCATGTTCCCGGAGGGTGGAAAAGATCACCTTCTCACACTGGTTTAAAGCATTGAACCCGGCAACTATGGTACGCCCCCTTCGTTCAAAAGCATGTTCCCCCTTCAGGATTCTTTCGGCCAGTTCGCGATACTGCATTCCCTGGTAACCCTCTCCAGAATACCTGAGTTCTTCCTGCAGTTTATTATAGAGCCGGGGAAGTAGTTCCCAGGTCTGCAAAAACTGCCGCTTTTCCGGGGTCAGATTGCCCTCGTAAAATCCTTCCCAGAACTGCCTGATAAATACAAGCTGTTCGGGTTCCAGCCCGGCCAGGGGTTCCTCCAGTGCCTTCAGGTCACGGATGTTTCGAAAGAGTTGCTCTGCATCAACCAGGTACTTATCAAGCTCATCAAAATCCCGAATCATCATTTCACCCCATTGCAAGAACTGGTCAAGAGGCTCCGCCTGCTCCACCATCGCAGAGTAGATGTCGTACAAGCGAAACTGGAGTTCTACAGGGTCGCTCAAACCTAGCTTACTCTCTGTTTCAATAAAGTCACCTATCCCGCTAACCCGAGGCATCCACATACTTGAATCCGTTGACTCTGACATATAGCGCTGAAGGAAGAGTCCCGCCCGGCGATTGGGAAGAATGACCAGCAGGTCATCCTCTCCCTCCCTTGCAGTCCGCAGCAGATAATCTGCCAGTCGTTTTAAAATGGCTTCTGTCATTTCCTTGCAATAAATTTCTTACCCTGCCAGCTATCCTCTTCCTCAAGCAGCTTTTCAAAAGCCTTCAATACTCCATCGTAACGAAGGCCCCAGCCTTCGAGCAATCCCATTCCCGGAGTAACTTCACCGGCTATGCGTTCGATCACTAGCCAGGGCGGTAAAAGTTCCATGATCTCCATCATCAGATCAAGGTATTCCTCCAGGGTAAAAGAGGGGAAATCCCCCGGTTTTTTTTCAAATTCCCTGGCCATGGCCGTCCCCCTGATGAGCTGTAATTGATGAAATTTCACTGAATCCAAAGGCCAATCTGCCAGTTCCCTGGCCGTGTGCAGGTAATCGCTACGCTGCTCGCCCGGAAGCCCGAGAATCAGGTGACCTCCCACATGAATTCCCCTCCGGGCTGTTTCCTCAATGGCCCAGCGGCTCTTTTCCACATCGTGCCCCCGGTTCACGCGAAGCAGGCTTTGGTTTAACATGGATTCTATACCATATTCAAGCACCAGGTGACAACGCTTTGATAGCTCCGCAAAATAGTCCAGCTTCTCCTCATCCACACAATCGGGCCGTGTCCCCACCACAATGCCCATAATTTCAGGAACAGCAAGCGCCTCTTCGTAGAGCTTTTGCAAATGCTCCAGATCTGCATAGGTATTGCTGAAGGCCTGAAAATATGCCAGGTAGCGTTTTGCCTTGCGATAACGCTTCTTATGAAATTCCATGCCCTTTATAATCTGTTCGGTCACCGAGCTATGGGCATCCTTATAAGATGGATTGAATGCACGGTTATCGCAGAAAGTGCATCCTCCCCAACCCACCTTTCCGTCCCGGTTCGGACAGGTAAAACCAGCATTAATGCTTATCTTCTGAACACGCTCCCCATACTCCCTTCGGAAATAGTCGCTGTAAGCATTAAATCTTCTGTTTGTCCCCCAGGAATAGCTCATGCTTCAACCTTTATGGTTTGATCCAACATCACGTACCAGAGATAGCCATCTACCTGCTGATGGCCCATCTGCTTTAATTGTTCCATATAGCCCCTTACTTGCTTATGATAAGCAGATTTTTGTTGTTCCCCAAATTTAAAATCCACCACGGTTACCTTGTGGGGACCTATCATCACCCTATCGGGTCTGAGTACCCTGGAATCACCACAAAGAATGGCCCGTTCATTAATAACCCTTTCCCTGCCGGAGAACCAGTCTGATACCAGGGGCTGCCTTATTTTTGAACGGATCAGCTCCTCCAGTGAGACTCTTTCGCCCCGGGGAACCAGGCCCGATTGCACATAACGATCCAAGAGCAAGGTAAGATCCTCAAGGCTCTTCATACCGGAAAAAAGCTCGTGCATCATATTTCCAAAACTCCGCTCAGTTCTGAACAGCCCCTGTTCATCCACAAAAAACTGATCATTTCTCAGGCGAATCCGAAGGGAGCGGCTTCGCACATTCACCGGATAATCTGAAAATTCCCAGGGATCCTTAAGTTTCTCTTTTGTGACAATGGGCCTGCTTTCTCCGTAATCCAGATAGTTCTTATCCAAAAACTCTTTCAAAGGCGGCGTACAGGGCTCTTTCACGGGCCGACTGCTCAGAATGGCTGCCAGCAAATCATTCACTTTTTTCATACCCTTTCCCTTGCTACCAGGAAGCCCGAGAATTAGTTGGTCCTTTGCCCTGGTACAGGCCACATAGAGAAGATTCAGGTTATCCATATAGGATTTCATACGCTCCCGGTAATAGTCAGGGGCAAAGCTGGAATGAATCAGTTCCTTCTTGTATTTTAGTGGAACCACCGGAATCCGATCGAGCCCGGTACCCCCGGTCCGGCACCAGAGAATGTTCGCATGCCTCGAATCAGGTGTCAGAGACCAGTCGCAGAAAGGTATAATCACAGCCTTAAATTCCAATCCCTTGGATTTATGAATGGTCATAATTCGAATTGCATTGGAGGCCTCCGAAACAGCCACGCTCTTCTTGTCACCGTTTTGTTCCCAGTAATCCAGGAAATCGGCCACTCCCATAGCCTCCTTTCGCTGCAGTTCCATGATCAGTTCCTGGAAGGCCTGAATATAGGGCATATCTTCAGACCGTTGTCCCAGCTTAAAAATCTCAACAAGGTTTTCACTGAGCTCATAAAGAGGCAAAAGTTTTAATCGCTCCTTTTGTTCAATAAAGTTTGTTGGGAAAAGCTTTTCGGGACTCAATTCATGCATAAACCGGCTTCCCTCCACATCCACAGAGTCATCCTGTAAAAGGGTATAGAGCTGTTTGAGCAGGGCGTTATTTACAATATGGTCGGGCTGAAGGGTATAGCGCAGGAGGGATACCAGGAAGGACACAGAGGTATTCTGGATCAGCAGCAGGGAATCATTAGATATCAGCCTGAAATTCCCATTCTTCCTACTTTGTCTGGCATGTTCAAGCAGGCTGGATGCCACCTGCGCACCCTGCCTGCTGCTGCGTACCAGGATGGCTATCTGACCTGGCTCAATCCCGGTCGCCTGCAAATCCTCTACCCACCCTGGCAGGGACTCCAGAACACCCTCAGTAAATACTCCATCCTCGTTTTCAAATATGTGCCATTGTACACGCCCTCCGGTTCCCTGGAGCTTATCAGGTATATTCTGCACCACATCGTCATAGGCTAAGCGAAAACGTTGCTCTTCCCTGTGGGCCTCCTCCCTGCTGATTACGGAAAAGCTTAACTCCCTGGAGATCTCATCACCAAGCAAAGCCGATGCCAGTTGAAACAGACTGTTATTGAAACGCACAATATTTTCCGAGCTGCGGTAATTCTTGTCCAGCTTTTCTATTTGCAGTTCCTGATGCCTGAAGTCTTCTTCAAGGTCACTAGCCAGAATTTTCCAGTCAGAGTTTCTCCATCGGTAGATGGATTGTTTCACATCCCCCACCACCAGATTTTCATTTCCGGAAGCCAGAGAGTTATCCAGGAGCGGCCTGAAATTCTCATACTGGAAGAAAGAAGTATCCTGGAACTCATCCAGCATGATATGATGGAATCGGTTACCGGTTCGTTCGTAAATAAAGGGCACCTGGCTACCGCCGATAATACCTTTCAGGAAGCGGCTCGAATCGGCAATCAAAAACAAATTCTTTTCCCTGGTATATTCCCTCACGTAGTTCCAGATATCGGCCAGTATACCCAGGGTATAGAAATAAGAACGAACCGCCTCCACCGTATTCAATACCACCCATTGCTGGTATAGTTTATTCAAAAGGGGCATCAATTCATTTTCAACCAGGCTCAGTATTCCGGGTCCATCATTTTTCTTTAACCAGGGAGCCGGATCGGTCATCCCCTTCAGGCGGGTATCTGAAAAGCTGAGTTTCTCTCCATCCCGGGCCTTTAAAAAGATAATCGGTATGGACCTTGAAGCCCCTGAAAATCCCTCAGGCTCAAGATTTGCCATTTGTATCTTTTGCAGGGCAAAACTTCCTGTTTCTTTTAGCAGCCTGTTACTTTCCCGTTCCAGCCTGCGGATATCAGCCAGGTAGAGATCCAGGTTTTCCTTGTTCAGCACCTCTATGTTCTGATGTTCAAAGAGGGACTGGAAAGCTTCCATAAACAATTGCTTCCCAAGAAGAATAATCTCGTTCTTAAAGTTCCAGGAGGCAGTACTCTCCATGCGTTCTTCAGCAAAACGGATGAGCCAGCGTTGCAGGTCCTCTCTGCTGCCCAGGTCATGGAACATGCGATCAACGGCAAGAGAGAGCACCCGGCTATGATCCAGTTCCAGGTTGTAACCCGGTTGTATTCCAATTTCCCTGGTAAAAGCTCGGATTACACTCTGGAAAAACTTATCAATGGTTCCGACGGAAAAACCGGAATAGTCATTCAGGATTCCCTTCAGGAGAGCTTCGGACCTCTGGCTGATCGCACTGTCCTTCAGTCCCGTAGCCTCCCTTAAAAGTTTCATCTCCTCCAGTTCATCGCCCTCCCTGTAAAGGGAGAGAGCATGCAAGCGGTCCAGGATTCGCTGCTTCATCTCTCCCGCCGCTTTATTGGTAAAGGTGACAGCCAGAATATGTCGTTGAATACCCTTATGCCTGAAGAGAAGCTTCAGGTACTCCATGGTCAGCGCAAAGGTTTTTCCCGAACCAGCAGAAGCCTTATATATGTTTAGGGGGGGCATTATGTAAAGATAGAGATTGGATTGATTAGAATTTCATATTTTTGTGCCAAAATAGAAACATTGACAAAACGGGTTGTTGTAGGATTATCGGGAGGAGTTGATTCCAGTGTGGCTGCTTATCTTTTAAAAGAGAAAGGATATGAAGTCATTGGACTTTTTATGATCAACTGGCATGATAAAACCGGTGTGATTGATGCAGACTGTCCCTGGAACGAAGATGTGGTCTTTGCCGAACTGGTGGCCAAAAAGCTTGATATTCCATTTCATGTGGTGGATCTGAGTGAACCTTACCGGGAACGGGTCATCGATTATATGTTCTCCGAATACAAGTTGGGTCGGACCCCAAATCCCGATGTGCTCTGCAACCGGGAGATTAAATTCGATGCTTTCCTGGAAGCGGCTGAAGCCTACAAACCCGATTATGTGGCAACGGGACACTATTGCAAGAAAGAGACCAGCCTGATAAACGGAACAACGATCCAGCACCTGCTGGCCGGGGATGACCCCAATAAGGACCAGAGTTATTTCCTTTGTCAGCTCTCCCAGGAACAACTGGCCAGAACTCTTTTTCCCATCGGACACCTTCAGAAATCTGAGGTAAGGAAGATTGCCAGGGCACAAAATCTCGCCTCGGCAGGAAAAAAAGACTCACAGGGTATCTGTTTTGTTGGCAAGGTTCATCTTCCCGTTTTCCTGCAGCAGAAACTCAAAGCTAGGGAGGGTAATATCTTTGAGATACCGCCCACGCTGCCCCAGTACAGTTCTGAAAAACAGGATATGAGCGATCTGGAAGCAGTCTGTTCACCCTGGGTATATGTCAAAGAAGATGGCACCTGGACGGGAAAACACCAGGGGGCCCATTTCTTTACAGTGGGACAGCGTAAAGGCTTAAATGTGGGAGGAAAAACCTTACCCCTTTTTGTGATTGCCACTGATGTACAAACGAATCGCATCTATGTCGGACAGGGACAAAATCATCCGGGACTGTTCCGCCGCGGACTAAAAATAAAATCCGGTGAGATACACTGGATCAGAAGGGACCTGGAGATGCAAGTCGGTGAGAGTCGCGATTACCTGCTTCGTATCCGTTACCGCCAGGCCTTGCAGGAAGGCACTCTACAGATGACCGAAAATGGTTTGTATATAAGCTTTCAGGAAGCCCAGCGTGGAATTGCACCCGGCCAGTTTGCTGCCTGGTACGATGGAGCAGAGCTCCTGGGTTCGGGTGTGATCGACCGGTAGCCAGGTTCTATTTCTTATGAAGGCCGCACTCCTTGTGCAGCTCATTTTCCCACCACCATCGGCCGGCCCGAATATCTTCACCCGGCTCTATTGCCCGGGTACAAGGTTCACAGCCAACACTGGGAAACCCACGCTCGTGCAGAAGATTATAAGGAATATTGTTTTTCTTAATGTAGTCCCACACATCCTTTTCAGTCCACTTGATAAGCGGATTGATCTTCACCAGTCCGTTCGCAGCATCCCACTCCACCAGCTTGTTGAAAAACCTGGATACGGATTGATCCTTTCTCAATCCACATATCCATGCCTGCTTGCCTTCAAAGGCCCTGGGAAGCTGGGCCACCTTTCGGATGAAACAACACAATTTTCGCTTCTCCACACTGTCATAAAAAAGATTGATCCCATTCTCGGCAACCATCTTCTCCACCCTGGCAGCCTCGGGAAAATAAGTCTTCATACGAATACCAAAGTGTTTGTTGGTCCGGGCAATCAGATCGTAGGTTTCCGGGAAGAGCCTCCCCGTATCTAAAGTGAAAACCTCTGTATCTTTTTTCTGACGAAGCACCATCTCGGTAATTACCTGGTCCTCCAGTCCCAGACTGGTGGAGAGTACAATTTGATCTCCGAAATGCTGCAGGAAAAAGCCAATGACCTCTGCAGGACTCTTCTCCTTCAACTCCTCGTTCCATTGCGCTATCTGCGCCTTCATCCTATCTGTTGTTTCCATGATCTACAAACAAAAATAACTTAAGAAAAAGATTCAAGTTTTCCCAGATCTGTCCAGCTATCGCGATCGTGCCTGTACAGGTTAACCTGATGTGTATTCGCCAGTTCCAGGTAAAAAGGCATCAACGGAAAACGTTTCTCCTTAGGAAAAAGCGAAAAAACTTTAGGATCCATAATATGAATGGCACTGAAAGCGATGGGCACAAGCCCCTCTGCTGTATCACCCGTAAGGATGGTCTCACCGCTACGATTATCACGCCATCCCTTCAGAAAGCCATCTTCGCTCATCAGGAGGCTGCGGGAGGTAAGCCGTTCCTTTACTGCCAAGGTGGCAATTGCTCCGCTCTCCAGATGATCCCTGTACATGGCACGCAGATCGATATCACTTATGATATCCACATTATAAACCAGGAAGGGATTTTTTCCGAAAAACCAGGAGGCCTTTGCAATGCCTCCCCCGGTATCGAGCAGTTCCGCCTTTTCATGAGAAAACTCAATTTCAATCCCAAACATATCTTTAGCCTTCACAAAATCCATGACCATCTCCGCATAATGATGCACATTGATAACGATGGAGGTAAATCCCTCCGATTTCAGTTTAAGTATACTATGTTCCAATAAGGTATGTCCTTCCCACTCCAACAGTGCCTTGGGTTTGAAATCGGTCAGCGGCTTCAGACGGGTTCCCAGTCCGGCCGCAAGAATCATTGCTTTATTTCCCTGAGTTTGCAACACCATACTATCTGTCTCCCTGCAAAGTTTTTTACTCATCTGTTTCCTCTATTCAGACAATAACAGATATAATCAATGATTTGTTTTAATTCCTCTCCGTTTTCATGTGCTTGTTATAAATCACACGGGTCCTTTCCAGGTGATCTTTCATAATCACATAAGCATTTTTTTCATCCTGTTTTCGAATAGCATCCAGTATTTCCCTGTGGAACTTCAGGGTATTTACCTTCTCCCCTTCAATATTTCCATAGATGTAGTTACGCATCCTTGGAAGCAATGAGTAGATAGGCTCCATGGTTATCTGCACAATCGGATTCATTGTAGCTTTTGTAATGGTCAGGTGGAAATGGTTATCCAGGTCTGCTTCCAACTGAGTATTGTCGGGGTCGCACTCTTCAAACCTGGTCAGGTTCCCGGCAAGGTCATCCAGGTCCTTTTTGGTCCGGCTAATGGCTGCAAGCTTCGCAATTTCAGGTTCAAAAATATACCTGACCTCTATGATCTGGGAAAGAAGATTTTTATCAAATTTCAGATCGTAATAGAGATCCAGCGTTTTGATGGCATCCTCAATTTTAATCTCTGAAACATACATGCCACTCCCTTTATGGATATTAATTAATCCACGTGCACTCAGCCGTCTTAAAGCCTCCCTTAAAGCGGTCCTGCTAACGCCAAATGACTCGCACATCTCACGCTCGGTGGGTAATTTCGATCCAACAGTAAGTTTCTTCTCTCTGATGGCATTTTCAATGGTACGTTCAATACGTTGACTCAAAGTAAGTTTATTCCCAATATTTTGAAAAATATCATCCATCACATCTATTTTTTGGGTAGACAAATGTACTCATTGAATAAATACTATTGCAATTTAGAAATATTATCAGGTAATTTGTCGTACATCATTCATATTACTATAACATGATTTTGATTGCAGACAGCGGGTCCACCAAGACCGATTGGAGATTAATTGCAGGTGAAGAGATCCGCAGCTTATCAACAAGGGGGATCAATCCTTACCACTCCAGTGAAAAAGAGATTGCTGCAGAACTATTGAAACTGGATTTCCAGGGAGATGAACAGAATATCCATGAAATCTATTTCTATGGCTCCGGTGTTGCTAACGAAGAGATGAAGGATATCATCCAGAGCTTGCTACAAAAACGAATAGGGGTCCACCCTTATATCCAGATCCAGGACGACCTTGTGGGAGTAGCTCGTGCACTTTTCAAAGAAAAAAGCGGAATTGCATGTATTCTGGGGACAGGATCCAACTCGGGATTATTTAAGGACGGGAAGATCTATGACAAGGTACCTGCAATGGGTTATTCCCTGGGTGATGAAGGAGGTGGTGCCGATATTGGAAAGCGTCTTGTAAATGCACTGCATAAACGAAACCTGAGTGATCAGTTGCGAGAAGCTATTATCGCTGAAGAGGGCCTCTCCATGGATCAGATCCTTGACAACGTCTATAATAAACCTCATGCGAACAGATATCTGGCCTCCTTAACAAAAATTGCAGCAAAACATATTGAAAATCAGGAGATCAGAAATATTGTTTCTGCCGCTTTTGAGGATTTCATTGATAAGAATATCTCCAAATACAGCAAGTACAGCTCCCTGGAGATCGGTTTCGCCGGATCAGTGGCCTGGTATTTCAGGGAAGTTCTCGCCGAGGTGATGGAGAAGCATCATTTGAAAATTAGCCTGATTATCCCCTCCCCCATAGAAGGCCTGGTCACCTATCATAAGGAGCTTCATTCCAGTGGAAGGTCAGGATCGGTAACTATTACCGAATCGGACTCCAGGTATAATGACCTGGATAAGATGAGCGTCAAGGAGTTGCTTCATAATATCAACCGGGAGGACAGTACAGTGCATCAGGCTATTCATTCCATTATCCCTAACATTGAGAAACTGGTGGAAGGTATTGTTCCCAGACTGATGAAAGGGGGACGGCTCTTTTATGTGGGTGCGGGCACCAGTGGTCGCCTGGGTATTGTGGATGCATCGGAGATTCCTCCCACATTCGGAGTTCCCTTCGATATTGTGATAGGAATCATTGCAGGTGGCGACAGGGCCATCAGGAAAGCGGTGGAGTCGGCCGAAGATGATATCGGTGGTGCCTGGCGTGATCTGGCCATCTATAAGCCGAATAAGAATGATGTGGTGGTGGGTATTGCGGCTTCCGGGAGAACACCCTATGTGATTGGTGCTGTTAAAGATGGTAAAAAACATGGTCTGCTAACCGCCTGTATCACCAACAATCCCAATACAGAACTGGCGGCTGCAGTGGATTTCCCACTGGAGGCACTGGTGGGACCTGAATTTATTACCGGAAGCACCCGCATGAAATCGGGAACCTCTCAGAAACTGATCCTCAATATGATTACTACCTCCACCATGATTAAACTCGGTCGTGTTAAAGGCAATAAGATGGTGGATATGCAGCTGACCAACGCCAAGTTGGTGGAGCGAGGTTCCAGGATGATCAGCGAAGAACTGGGACTGGAGATGGAAGAGTCCAAACGACTGCTTCTGCTACACGGATCGGTTCGAAATGTACTGGATAGTTTCAAAAAGTGATCACTTCCTGCCAATGGATCGGGCATAGAGTAACGCCGTGGTGCGATAAAAAATATGGCCCAGCTTGGTAAAGGGCAGGTACATAATCACGAACCAGACGACCACCAGGTGGAAAAAGTACAGATGGTAGGCTATGGCCCAGTTGCCAAAACGGGCCGCCTCCACAAGGGTTCCTGAAAGGGTCAGCAGAGCAATGGCTACAAGCAGAAGCCAATCCGTATATCCGCTCTTTCCAAAGACTTCCCTGTTAAAGAGCCGTTGTGAGGTCATAATGCCCAAACCCGAATATATCATCAAAGAGGCCACATTCCCCATGATTTTAAAGGGATTGCTTAAAGGAAGCGGGTAGTTATTGGTAATGGTGGCAAATATAGCATAGATGGTCACAAGGATCAAAAGGGAAAAGCCAAAGAAGAGCAGCATATGGGCCAGCTTTCCAGGCTTCCTGGAACCGCATCCGGAAAAATTGGAATGGGAGAGAATCTCACCAAGGACCTTGCCCACGGGGATGCTATGGATACCTGATTCGCCCGGAGGTGTCTGCCGTTTCATATCCTTCCAGAATCTACCAATTCCACAGGCTGCCATCAAATAAAAGAAAAGCGTAATGGCAGAAAAGGTTCCATTCAGCAGACCGTGCGGAAAGAAAGCTGAGTAATCCACCGGACCTTCAGGAATCCTGAAAGTCCCGGCCAGGGACAGGATTGTAATTATTACAACAACAGGAATGGCAATTGCCACAGGCAACAAGGCCGGCTCACTAAGCAGTTTACCCAGGAAGCGGGGTCTTGCATAGTGCTGGTAGGTCTTCTGACGGATGGCCGCTATAACATCAGCGGGTTTTACATCGCGGGGACAGGATGAACTGCAGTCGCCACACTGGTGACAGAGCCAGATATCCACGTTCCCAATCAATTTGTCTTTCAATCCCCAACCTGACCAGACCATCTCCTTACGTGGGAATGGTCTCTCGGCAGGAGCCAGCGAACATACAGCGGAACAGTTCCCGCACTGCATGCATTGGTTCAGCTGTGAGCCGCTCAGCTTGCTCAGCTCCCTCTTAAATCCAATATCTGGTATAACTTCTAACATTAACTCACTAACTATTTCTCTACATACTCTTAAAGGGATTGGGACCTATGACGTCCATCTCCTCCACATAGTCGTTTATAATCTGCTGTATCTTCTGGTGTTCTGTTATTTCAACGAATTCTGTCTTGATCCTCTCGGGCTCAAGCATCATGGTTTGCAAAGTCTCCTGCAGGTTTTCACCCCGTTTTTCGTTGAGCTCACTGCCATGGATAAAGTGACACTGGTAGTCGTCGCCCGGTTTGCACCCTATCTGCAGGATTCCGTCATAGCCGTGCGACAGGGCATCGGAAATCCAGACCTTGTTGACGGAACCCAGGCAACGTACGGGTATAATTCTGACGAAGGGACTAAATCTCAGTCGATGTACGCCTGCAGCATCAAGTGCCGGGTAGGCGTCATTTTCACACACAAATACCAGTATCCGCGGTTTCTCTTCAAACTCATCGGGAACATGAACTGCCTTAATCATGGCCGAAACACTATTGATATTGAAATCGGCAAAACCAATGACCCTTTCCGGGCAGGAGCCCACACAGATTCCACACCTCCTGCAACGCGCCGGGTTAGACAGTGGTGTGCCCTTTTCAGTCTCATCATAGGCTCCGAAGGGGCACTCCTCCGTGCAACGCTTGCAATCCGTACATCGCTCCATATAAAGCTCTGGCCAGCTCATATCACCTGTCCTGGGGAAAACAGCCTCTCCTCGCTTTACACACTCCACGGTCTGGATGGCCTTCATCATGGCTCCCGTACCATCCTCAGCGCTCATCTCTATATCCATAGGTGCCCTTACAGTTCCAGCCGCATAAATCCCTGTACGCCTGGTCTCATAAGGGAAACAGATGAAATGCGAATCAGAAAAATCATATTCCAGTTCGGGTAAACCCTGTCCGAGCCGATATTGTAATTGCAAATCGACAGTGGTATTGGGAACCATGCCAGTGGCCAGAACCACCATATCTGAAGTAATACTTATACGCTCATCCAGCAGGGATTCGTCTACGACTACCTCCATGGCTTCGCCTGTATCCACGACAGAGCTAACAAGTCCTTTGGTCATAAATATGGCATCATCGGCCTGGACCATTTTATAAAATTCCTCCTGGAAACCCGGTGTACGAATATCCCTGTAGACAATATAGACCTCCGCATTGGGATTAAGCTCACGTACATAGAGGGCCTGTTTCAGAGAAGCACCACAACAGTAAGTGGAGCAGTAGGGTAAATGATTCTTATCCCTTGAACCCGCACATAATATAAACAGCACGCGATCAGGCACTGGTTCATGCTGAACAAACTGTTCAAACTCCTCCAAT
>JAOZQY010000225.1 GCA_029931975.1 Bacteroidales bacterium
CATGCTTTTACAATAAAAAGTGCGGAGTCTTCTCCACTGGTTTCAAAGTTTTTTATCAGATCTGACTGGTAATCTATAGTCTGCCACGGGCTGATGTTCAATGCCCCTGCAGAATAAGCGTGAAGCTCAAGATCATCATATACATCCCATATTTGAAAATCCCTGGTTACATTCCTGGTAATTGAGTCTAAATTTGTATATCGAATAGGAATAGAACCACCCATTTCATTGTAAATATTTTTTTCAAATTGTTTCCATGGCATGGATTCATGATTGTTCAGAATAGACTGGAGGGGTGCTGACACCACCACATCATGAGGAACAGTATCTGTTGAAGACCGGCCAGAATCCAGGAGAATATAATCGATGCTCCAGTGATCTGTATTTGTTCTGCGGCCAGGGTCAGTAATATCCTTTGAGAAACTCGCCATGTTTGAAAATCTGAGCTGAAACCCTCTATCCAGGTATTTCAGGCTATCAACATGGATAAGAACCTGCTTGAAATCCTGTAAAGTGTCATGTCCAGGCCCGGGCATACTCCAAACCCGGTTCCAGGCAGTATCGGTTGGAGCTAAGAACTCAAGAATAAGAGAATCTTTGGTTTGAGGATAATCGCCATGACCCATAGGCTGGTAATAGAAACTTAGATACGCTTCCGATCCTGCAGATGAGAGATCAATTGGCCTGGAAGTTAAATAATCTGCGATGAATAATTCAGTATTTGCACGTTCATATATCAAGCCTGCACTATCTAAAACATCAAATGTAGCAACCCCAACAGAAGGGGGATTTATTCCATAAGAGGAGTTTACAAATACATCCTGGTCTTCCCATTTTTCAGGAGATGGATAAATAGTCTCCCTTGAAAAATCGTCAAAGAAGGGAAGATCCAGAGTATCGGGTGCAAGAAAGGCCTTAAGCACAGGCATCATGGTTTTGCTCTCCTTTCTTAATACAGGATTTTCTTCAAGTCCAACAACTTTTTCCTGAGCTAAAAGCAAAGCAGGAAGACTAAAAGAAAGCAGGAGTATGTATTTATAGTACCTGAATATTTTCATCCTGGATAAGAGAAATTAAATTTGTAGTGTCGGGTTGTGGCAACTTCAATGAATCAAGGCTAAGCCAGAGATATACCGGAGAGCCCAGTCTTACTTTCCTTTCCTCATTATATTCCGGATTTTGTTTCCAGACAAAAGCTTCAAGGGAATCTTCTTCAGTCAAAACGGTTTCATCATACAACACAGCACCCATATTTAAGGAAGCATTCAGTATCCTGCTCCTGGCCTTTTCAAAGCTCATCCCAATTAATTCCGGAGCCATGGTCTTTCGATTGCTCAAGCCTGTTCCAAGTACCAGATCAATACTGACACCCTTAGGAATTGTATCTCCGGATTCAATTTCCTTACCTTTATACATTTGCTTCAAAACACTATTTACTGCAATATCATGAACATAGCTCAGTCTTCCCACCTCCAGTCCAGTCATCTCCAGGGTGGCCTTTGCCTGTCGGTGTGTAATACCAACTACATCAGGCATAATTACCGTCTCACTATTTATTGCGTTGATAATTAGAAATATTCGCCGGTTTTTCTTGACCATCTTTCCTACCCTGGGATTTTGCTCCACAATAGTGCCCCTCTCAGCATTGATACTGTATATAGAATCCACTATTTCCACTTGCAGCTTTTTATCACTGGCAATTCCTTCAGCCTCAGTTAAAGTTAAACCATACAAATCCGGAATCGGTCTGGTTCTTCCGTGTTGGGTAAATATCTTCAACCATAACAAGGAAATAAATATCAAAACTATGGAAAGTACCACTGCAATTCCCAGATTTTTTATAAAAATCTTACTGATCAGGAATTCGAAAAATTTCATTCTTCTGGACATGAAGGGAAAAGTTTACTTTATTAACGTAATGGCAAATATAAAATTATCCAGATTCATTTGAAAACGCAAATCTTCAATTTTTTAAGTCACTCCTGTTTTGTTCAGTTTTTCCAGTCTGACTTTTTATTCCCGGTCAATAGATTTTTATTTTATTATAAAGGGTATCCCTTTCAACGGGAATGCGTCTTGCTTCTTTAATAAGAGTAACAAGTTCATCAGTGGAAAGCTTTGGTGTCTGGTCCTCAGAACCAGCCATAGAATAAATTTTTGTCGAATCATCAATAGTTCCATCAATATCATCTACCCCAAAGGAAAGTGAGAGCTGTGTTACATCCTTACCGATCATGGGCCAATAAGCCTTAATGTGAGGGAAATTATCCAGGAAAATCCTGGAAATTGCAAAGTTCTTAAGATCTTCAATTGTTGATACCTCCCCAATCTCAGATAACAGGTTATTCTCCATTTTAAATTTCAAGGGAATATAAACATTAAACCCATTGGTTTCATCCTGTAGCTCTCTTAAGCGATTCATATGATCTACCCTGTCGGCATAGCTTTCAATATGTCCGTATAATATTGTAGCATTTGAGGGGATTCCCAGTTCATGAGCCGTACGATGAATATTTAACCATAATTCAGAGCTTGACTTATCATCACAAACCTGCTTTCTTATATCTTCATTGAAAATTTCAGCGCCTCCACCCGGAATTGAATCAAGACCATAGTGCTTCAAAGCAAGAAGGCCTTCCTTAACAGACATACCTGCTTTCCGGATCATAAAATCTAATTCAATCGCAGTAAATGCTTTAATATGTATATCAGGCCGGTGGTCTTTTACCAGTTGAAGCATTTTTCCATAATAATGCAAATCCCGTTTTGGATGTACTCCTCCAACAATATGAATCTCTGTTAAATCCTTCCCATCATATAGCTTCAACCTATCCATAAGATCCTCGTAAGTATATTCCCAGCTACCTGGTTCATTGATCTTCCTTTTATAGGAACAAAACTTACAGTTGTAGATACAAATATTGGTTGGTTCGAAATGGAAATTCCTATTGAAATAGGTATAATCTTTGTTAAGTTTTTCTCTTAAATAATTTGCTAAAATCCCCAGTAAACCAAGCTCGGCCTCCTCGTATAGGAGTAAAGCGTCATTTTGATCCAGTCTTTGCCCTGATAAAACTTTATCAGATGCTTTCCGAACGCCGGCGGATGAATGCTGAACCAGATTATTTATCAAAACCTCTGTTGCCATAATAAACTATGAATCAAAACTGAACCAGGATTATTAATAGTAAAGGAAAACAAAAAAAGGATCATTCCTGATCCTTTTTATTATAAATTATTTATAAAATATCACTATACTTTATGCCTTGGTTCATCAGAGACTGATAGTTTAGCCCTACCTTTAGTCCTTCTTGAAGCAATTATTTTCCGTCCATTGGCGGTTGACATTCTTTCCCTGAAAC
>JAOZQY010000226.1 GCA_029931975.1 Bacteroidales bacterium
GTCTCCTTCCAACCAGTAGGGATTCCCCTTTTTCTTCTTTTCATAAGCCCAGATCGCATCACTCCCGGCAATCACAATATCATATTCCCTTTGAATATATTCTCTGACCAAATCGAAGTTTGTAGTGATAAATGTTTTTGCTGACAGAGGCAGATGCTGCAGGTCTGCCTTAAAAGCCCGGTATTTAAACCAAAATTCAATATTGTAGGGAAAGTATTTTAAAGGTTCGCGATAAATGTGATGTTTTGTAAGCAATTCGAAATCGATAATTTCCACATCTGCATCAGGAAATCTATTTCGAATCTCATGGGACAGCGCATAGGATTGCATGTACGCTCCGTAGTTAATACTCCTGTGAAAAGTCAAAATGCCTATTCTTTTCATATCAGATTTCCTTTAATGGGTGTTTTAAAGATCTAATGATATACTTTTCATAGAGATTTAGTCGTGCATAGAAGCTATCAAGGATATATTCCCCTTCAAATTTCATTCTCTTTCTCAAAGCAATAAGGAATCTTCGGCATATCCAGAAAACAAAAAAGCTGGACATAGACTTATTATAAACAGTACCAAAACGGGTGTAGATAATATCACAACCATGCAAATCTAATTGCTGCATATTCCTGGATATAATTTCACCTTTCACCTTTCGGTATGTTCTGCATGTTCTTGGAGAGGCCGATGCCATTAAGGGCAGCAGAACGAATTTTGCAATAGGTTGATTCAGAAAGTTCCTTTGCTCCTCACTCAGTGATTTTTCCATCTGGAGCTTAATCAGGTTTTCTGCTGACAGGAAAAAACCATTGCGTGCCTTCATTGACAAATATAGGTCCGAGTTGGTAGCCGAACCCTCCCTGGTAATTCGCATATAAAATGGATACGCATCGAAAATAACTCTCTGAGCCATGCAAAGGATCCTGGAAATAAACTCTCCATCCTCCAGATAGGGCACATTCTCCAAATAGCGAAACTTATGCGCATTGATAAACGCTGTATTAAACAGAACAGCCACCATTCTATCCGGGTCTATGCTCCGATCTTTCCGAGATACAAAATAAGACTTCGTACCTGTGAATACCTTACCTCCAAGATCAGGGTAAAGTATCTCCTTTCTGATACTCCCGTCTATTCTTAAAAAGGTAAACCCCAGAAAAGAAACCTCAACATTCTTTTCATCCGCATTCTTAAGTATCCGGCCAAGGCTCGCGGGTAGCACATAATCATCCGGATCAATAAACAAGAGGTATTTACCAGATGCTACTTCGATACCATTGTTTCTTGCACACGAAACGCCCTGGTTCTCCTGATCAATCAGTGTAATGTTATTGTACTCCCCCTGCAGTATTTTTACCACTTCACGACTATTATCAGGGGAGCCATCATTGATGCAGATAATTTCATAATCATCCCGGGGAATATCCTGATCTTCCAGACTGCGCAGACACCTTTCCACATAAGGTTCTACATTATACATGGGTATGATCACCGATAAATACATCAGGGCTTACAAATAAAACTCATTGGATCGTATTTTAGAACTAAGTCTCTTCTTTAACCAGATGCTGTACATGAATGGGTTCAGGAAAACAGTAAGCAGATCATATAAGTGTCTGTTTGCCTTTAACTGTTTGTTAAGGCAATCCCAGCGGAATACCTGAGAGGCAATCCATTTGAAGCGTGCGCTCAATCTAAGGTCAAGTGGCAGGTTGGGATACACATAGATCTGTCGAAACTTCTCCTGCTTGAAATAGTTGGGATTAATTAAAAAGGTGGAACCTGTATTGTTGATTGCTTTTGCATGCATCCGATAATTAACTGTGACCTTATCCATGAAAAAAAGTTTAATGCCATTCCTGGTCAGGTTCAACCAGAGCGGGTAATCTTCAAGCAACCTGAATCTCTCATCAAAGCCACCTAACGATTGTAGAGTCTCACGATGGAGAAACAGTGAAGGAGTATAATGTATCCTATCTGATGTCAACAGCATTTTATATTGTGACAGCGCATTTCGTTCTGGAGACATCAGACCCGCACTTCCATAAGGATTATCAGGGGTTATTTTCATCAGATTTTGAGGTTCAAAGGTATTGTTATAGATCCCAACGGATGAAAACAGCACCCTGATCTCTATATGAGAGGAAACCCATAACATATTATCTTCTATACACCTTGGTCTCATAGTATCATCCCCGGCTAAAAAGCTCAACCAATCACCTCGTGCAACAGCTACACCTCTGTTAATATTCGTGGGGACGCCGCTGTTGGATTCAGTCTCAATCAATACCGTTCTGATAAATCTATGTTCATTTTTTTTAAGCCAACCCCGGCATACAGCCACTGTATCATCCTGAGAGCAATCATCAGTGATAATCAGTTCTATTTCCTTCCAGCTTTGTTTGAATACACTTTCAAGGGTTTCAGCGACAAATGAAACTGAATTATAAGTTACGACTAAAACAGAAACCAAGGGATTATCCATACCACATTTAACGGGATTAATTCTCTCGATAGATTATCTTATAACATTTGACAATTCCTGATACAATTCTGAACACCAGTTTATTCAGGCCACGAGTTTTTTCTAAAAACGGTATAAATTCCAAAAGTGTAGAATCCTTGATTTGAAATAATATTTCATAATCTTTCATAATCCGAGGGGGTAAAACCTCAGTGAAGATTCTATACCTCTCTTCAATTGTTTTTTCCCAGTTGGAAGGATTGGAACTTAATCCATACTTATTAAAATTTGCAACAACCAACGGAATATGTAAAACCGAACAATTATTCATAATGATTCTTTCAATAAAAAACTTAATATCGGCAATTATCCGGTAACTCTCATCATATAAACCTCCATCAAATAAGGACCTTCTTATCAAGGACGCCTGATGTTGAACAGTAGCATGTGTATTGGAATAAAAGTTAGCCATTGTAAGCTTCTCTACAGGCAATGATTTCTGATATTTCCTGCTTCCATCGGATCTTATTTCCATGATATCACCAAAAATAATATCCTCAGAATCTGATTGCTCAAACATATACGATAAAACATTGTCGTCAGCCAACCAATCACCCGAATTCAAAAACAATATATAATCTCCATTGGCCACTTTAATGCCCTCATTCATAGCATTATATATGCCAGTATCCTGCTCACTGCTCCAATAATCAATCTTGTCTGAGTAGGCTTTAATCAGTTCAACACTTTCATCTGTACTTCCACCATCAATAATAATATATTCATAATCCGTAAAACTCTGACTAAACACACTATCTGCCGTTTTACGAAGTCCGTTAGAATCATTAAGGTTTACACTAATTATGGATAGCTTCACAATGTTTCT
>JAOZQY010000227.1 GCA_029931975.1 Bacteroidales bacterium
TCCCAAATGTTATTTTTCCTACTGCATCTCCGGTTGTGGATGGAATGGTACATATCTATTATGGTTGTTGTGACACTTCAATTGGTTTAGCCACGGTCTCTTTGCGAGAGTTAACAGATTATGTGATGCAATATGGAAATTAAGGAACTGGAACACCCGATTTGCCGCCTGGGAGAATGCCCTGTCTGGGATGAGGTGAATAATTGTTTTTACTGGTCTGATATTCTCTTTGGAAAGATCTTCAGGTTTTCATTGTTGTCTGAAAAAGTGGATATAATCTATGAAACAGAGAGGCAAATAGGAGGCTTGCTTCTCAGCGAAGATTGCCGGTTGATTCTCTTTACAGATAGGGATGTCAGAAAACTGACACTGGGTACAAAAAAGGTAGAAGTTATATATCAGATGAATTTTGAGACCGGAGAAAGATTCAATGATGCAATTGCAGACTCAGCAGGACGTCTCTGGGCAGGAACAATGGATGCCACTTTTTCAAAAGGTAAATTATATCGATTTGAATCCGGGAAAGCACCTGCTATAGTCCTTGAAAACCTGGGAATTACAAATGGTATGGGTTTTTCAGGCGATGGCCGGACTTTTTATCATACAGATTCGATCCCGGGAACAATCACCAGGTATGAGTACAATATCCAGACCGGAGAAATAGCACATGGCACACTGTTTTACAAAATGGATGAACAGGATGGTTGTCCGGACGGGATGGAGCTTGATGCAGAGGATAACATTTGGACAGCTTGCTGGGGAGGAGGACAGATCATGAAACTCTCCTCTTCCGGTGAGATCCTGGAAAGAATTCCCATACCCGCAAAACAGCCTTCAAGTCTGGCTTTTGGAAATGATCAAATATTGGTAACAACTGCAGCCAAGGAGGCGGATAAGCTGACAACCGGGTACAACAACAACGGAGAATTTGTGGGGGGTAAAAGTTATATACTGACAAAGTAAATATGAACAGATTTATTTACGTATCATTTTTTGTTTGTGTACTGTTAACCAGCTGCACCCGGGTATCTAATGAACCGGTCGATCCCAATGGAATAGCTTATAGAATTCCATTCTTAAGCGATGTAACAATTGATGGTTCCAGTGATGACTGGAACAATGCCGGGTTTAATTCCCGGTTATTTGCCAATCATCTTGGCGAGTTTGTGCCGGAATGGGATCTCTCAGCCCGTTTCAGCCTGGCCTGGAACAAAGAGGGCTTATTGGTTTTTGCCGATGTGTGGGATGATACAATCTGTGAAGCTGATGAGGGAGCTCCCCTTTTCAAAGCAGACTGTATTGAAATGTTTATAGCAAATCGCCGTAATGGAACCGATGCTGTTCAGTTTGTTATTGCTCCGGGAGTTGATAAGAAATTTTCCCGATTGCGGATTATGAGATTTGATAAAAGACGATCAAAAGAGTTGCGTAAACATGATCCGGAATTGAAAACTGCAGCAAAAGGAACTGAGAATGGCTACTCCTTGGAATCGCTCATACCTTTTAATCTGCTTCTTATCGATCCGGAACAGGATCCGGAACTGGCATTTCAAATTTATGTGAATGATAAGGATAATGCAGATCAGAAGAACCCCCATAGCGTAAAATGGCACCACAGGCATGGCGCCGATGGTTTTTTATCGGCTTATAACCGAATCGTTTTATCAAAGGAAGAGAGCTTGTCGCAATCGATTTCTGTAAAATGCAATGTGATTGATGAACAGTTGATCCGTTTCTATATTATTGGCGATCAGGAGTATATCGGGAAAGATGTATCAATCTCCATGGGCAAGGAAAACACCCGGGAAGTTGTTCTGCAAAAGAAGCGGGATTATGCTTCTGCTACTGTTGAGGCCGCTTATCCTGCTGATAGTACTGATCATATTGCAGTGATCAGCGTGAATGGGAAACTTGCAGATGTAATCAATGTTGAAGAGGCATGGAGGATTTATATAAACACCAAAGCGCCGAACCCGTGGACGCAAGATATAGAACAATTTGAGCGCATGGATAGGGAGAATCCCCCACCACAAAATGCTATCCTGTTTATTGGTGATTCCAATATTCGATTATGGACCATGCTGGAGGAGGATATGGACGGATTAACTGTTATTAATCGTGGCTTTGGGGGTTCGCAATCGGGTGACCTGCCTCTGTATGCCGATCGTATCATTATGCCATACAGGCCAAAAACCATTGTTATTGGTTCTGGTAATAATGATGTTAATGCGGGGATCGCAACGGACATCACTATTTCCAATTATCACGAACTAATTTATATGGTTCACAAAGCCCTTCCTGAAACAAGAATGTTCCTGCTTTCCACAAAACCTTCTCCCGGGGCACCTGAAAAAATTCCCTTAAAAGGAGCGCTGAATCCTGAGATTGAAAAAATCGCTGCTCAGTATGATTTTGTAGAATACATCAACGTATTTGATCCCCTGTTTGATAAGGATGGGCATTTAAGTGATGATCTCTACATCTATGACAGGGGTCATCTGAATGAAAACGGCTATGCGATCTGGACGCCGATAATTAAAGAACAATTATTGAACAATGAAAATTAAGCAATTATTCCTCCTGGCCGGATTGGTGCTTTTGTTTTTCAGTTGCAAACAGGAGACACAAGCATCCCCGAATATCATAATAATTATGACCGATGATGTGGCGCTTCAACATTGGGGATGTTATGGCGGAGTTATTCCAACTCCAAACATTGATAAACTGGCAGCAAGCGGCATGAGGTTTACACAAGCCTTCTCTTCTTCCAGTTTCTGTACGCCAAGTCGATACAGCATTATGACCGGCCAGTTTGCCGGCAGGTGTAATCATGAAGAGTTTCTTTCCGAAAACCCTTCAGACAGTTTATTGTCTGTATACCAAAATGTTATTACTGGTAGAACAAGGGTATTAACCGGTGCCGATTTTATTGCAGTTGTTCAATGGGAAAATCCCGAACAGATACCCCATGCCTCCCTACAGAAGCATCATTTGGAATGGATGACTGAAGGAGCCATGCAATTTTTCGATGCTATACCAGAGGATAAGCCATTTTTTCTGCATTTTAACTCAACAGCACTACATGGCCCTAAGCACTATAAAAATTTACAAGCTGATGCCTACTATTCACCGTCGGGCAGAATGGAGGAGCCATATAAACATCATCCCTTTCGCAAAACATTGTTTGAGAGCTTAGACAGCCTTAACATTGATCATGGATCCGGTGTTGCAGATTATTTAAACCACTATAGGTCGGGAGTGATTTATATGGATGATCAGGTAGGGGCAATTA
>JAOZQY010000228.1:0-2982 GCA_029931975.1 Bacteroidales bacterium
GCGCAGGAAAAAAATGTACTACAGGTGGTGTGCAGCCACGATCTTGAAAGCCTTGCCAAACAACTGGCAAGTGATTACATGAAGGTTAATGAGGGGACTCAGGTTCAGGTAACCCCGCTTAGTGAAGGGGGCATTTTTGGGAATCTCCCTGAGGGAACTGTTGCCTTGCTAAACAAAGAATGTGTGATCGATATTGATGGCGAGCACAGTGTAAAAGTGGTGGTTGGGCGCGATGCGATTGTTCCCATAATGAATGCCAACAACCTGCAAAAGGAGTATATCCTGAAAAATGGCATCTCCCCTGAGAAATTTGCCATGATCTATACGGCCGGGGACAAGCTAAGCTGGGGCCAGGTACTGGGGATCACAGATACTCATCCTGTCCATGCCTATGCACCGGGCACATCTTGTGCTAAAAAGTACATGGCCGATTTTCTGCAAACAGAATCAGGAAAGCTATCTGGCTTTGAATCCATGGAGCCGGAAAAGATGCTGAAGATGATTGGAAACGATCCTGGAGCCATTGGCTTTTGCAGTCTGGCCTGCCTGATGAATATGGAAATCAATGAGGAGGCAGGTATCCTGCTGGTGCCCGTGGATATGGATGGTAGTGGGCAGATAGAAGAGTTTGAAAATATCTATCAGTCTGCTTCCATGCTTTCACATGCCATTTTTGTGGGTCGCTTCCCAAAGGCCCTTTATAGCAGGATCTATGCTCTTACAGCCGGACAAGCGGCTGGTGCAGGGGAGATGGCTTTCCTGGAGTGGATATTCGCAGAGGGTCAGGAGAGTCTCTCTATGGCTGGGATTATGGAACTTGGTTATAGCGAACGCAATGCCGGAATGGAGCACTTGTCGGGAAATGATCAGACTTTTGCCAGTGTACCGGTGAACACTTCTCCTGCCAGGGTTTTCCTTCTGCTGGGTGCTTTCTTATTTTTACTGGGAGTTCTTGTATATGCTTTGGCCAGAATGACAGGGAGAAAGAGCCAGGCTCCGAGTATAACTTCTCCACAGGGAGACGGATCTGGGGCTTTTCCGGGTGGACTCTTTTTCGACAGTTCGCATACCTGGGCCTTCATGGAAAAGAGTGGCAGGGTAAAGATCGGGATTGACGAATTCCTTCAGAATGTAACAGGACCTCTGACACGGGTGCTTGTGAAGAAGCCAGGCGAACAAATTAAACGGGGAGATCATTTCCTGACACTGATTCAGAACGGAAAGCGCCTGGAGATTAAATCGCCTGTGACCGGAGTAATCGAAGAGCAGAACGAAGATCTGATTGAGGATGCATCACTTCTGAACAGTGATCCCTACACTGCAGGATGGGTACTGATGGTGAAACCACAGAACTGGATATCAGAGTTGAAGTCCTACCTCATGGGCCAGCCCTATACCAACTGGTTGAAGACAGAGGCAGTCAGGCTCAAGGAGTTTTTCGCTTCCGCAATGAAACTGCAGGACTCAAAGGAGACTGCTCTGGTATTGCAGGATGGTGGTGAGATCAGAGGAGGTGTACTGGCGACCTTCGGACCGGAGGTGTGGGAGGAATTCCAGAACGGCTTTATCAATAATGCAAAGTAAGAGATCAATTGCTGGCCCGGAGAACTCTCCGGGCCAGTATCCATTCATTTAATTAATCCTAACAATATGGCAATTAATAGACGTAATTTTTTCAGGGCTATAGGCATAACCGGGCTTGCGGTCGGTACAGGCAAAGAGCTGAATGCTGTTCCTGAAAAAGGAGACGAAAAAGAATTTTATGGAATCCTCTATGACTCTACCCGCTGTGTGGGTTGTCAGAGCTGTGAAATGGCCTGTGCGCTGGCCCACGATCTTCCGGAAGTCGATCCGGAGGATTATCCCATGCCGGGGCTTACCAGGAAAACCAATGAAAACAGGCGTACAGTGGTTAATGCTTATGCGCATGAGGAACTGGGCGAAATATATGTGAAAAGCCAGTGTATGCACTGCAACACACCGGCCTGTGCTGCGGCCTGTCTTACCCAGGCCATGCATAAAACCGAGGAAGGCCCGGTGATCTGGCGCGATAAGAAATGCATGGGTTGCCGTTACTGCATGGTAAGCTGTCCCTTCGACATGCCTAAATTCGAGTATCACAGTTCAAACCCGGATATTGTTAAATGTGATATGTGTTTTGACAGATTGAAGGAGGGTGAACTTCCAGCATGCGTTGCAGACTGTCCGGCCGAAGCACTTACCTTCGGTACCCGCAGAGAACTGATTAAGGAGGCACGCAGGAGGATTCATGAGAATCCTGATATGTATTACGATGGTATTTATGGCGAACATGAGGCCGGTGGAACCGGGTACCTCTACCTGTCGCCTGTTCCCTTTGAGCAGCTTGGATTCAATACAAAAATTCAGAAGAAGTCTTATCCCGAACTGAGTAAAGGCTTCCTCTACAGTGTTCCATCCATATTTATCCTGTGGCCCGCCATCTTGCTGGGAATCCACAATGCCACCAAGAATAATTCTAAAAATGCCATAGACCATGAGTAACTCACAAAAGATAATGCCCCAAGACAATGATGGCCAGCCGATTGTAAAATTTGTAATGTCGACCCTCAGGCCGCATGGTAATATTTTCACCCCCTTTAATATCATATCAGTACCCATCATTACCATGGGGATTGTACTGATTGTGATGCGCTTTGTGAACGGAATAGGATCCATTACCAATCTGAGTCAGGAGGTTCCCTGGGGTTTGTGGATCGGATTCGATGTGGTTACAGGCGTTGCTTTTGCCGGCGGGGCCTATGTGGTCACTTTCATGGTCTATATCCTGAACATGGAGAAGTACAAGCCCATCGTACGGGTCACTGTGCTTAATGGTTTTCTGGCCTATGTATTTTATGCCGGGGCGCTCTTGCTGGACCTGGGAAAACCATGGAATGTTGTGAATCCAATTATTGGGAACAATTTTGGGGTTAGCTCTGTACTCTTCCTGGTAGCATGGCA
>JAOZQY010000228.1:2992-3292 GCA_029931975.1 Bacteroidales bacterium
CTTTCTGCTCTATATGGTTGCCCAACTTATAGAATTCTCACCTGCCATAGCTGAGTGGCTGGGGGCCAAAAAAGCCAGGAAAATCCTGTCCTGGATGACCCTGGGTGCAGTGATCTTCGGCATTACGCTTTCAACCCTGCACCAAAGTGGACTGGGAGCACTCTACCTGATGGCCAGGGAGAAAATCCATCCCCTCTGGTATTCGGAATTCATTCCCATTCTCTTCTTTGTGTCCAGTATATTTGCGGGTCTCTCCATGGTTATTTTCGAGGGATCCATCTCTCAGCACGTCTTTTCCGA
>JAOZQY010000039.1:0-2029 GCA_029931975.1 Bacteroidales bacterium
CATATTGAGTATCTGGATCAAATTTTTTAAGAGGTGATCTCCGTCCAACCGGAAAGCATACATACTAATCCTAAAAAGTTGCCATCCAATCCTGGCCTGGGAAAGATACGTTCGCTTCTTTTGATCCTGTCTTTTATTCTGTTACATCAGATTTCCTTTGGTCAGACAGGTCCAGGCGGCGTTGGCACAACGGATGGAACTTCTAATTTATCCTTATGGCTTAATGCAGGTACAATTACCGGAATAAACAATGGCGGTAATATGGTGGGTGCATGGGTCGATCAATCCGGGAGTGGGAATGATGCTCTTGTCGGAAATAATGCTCCCAACTATTTTACCTCAGGAGGAGGAAATGGCCAGCCAACCCTTACTTTTAACCAGACCCTAACCCAGAACATGTACGTTCCTGGTAATGGTGAGGTTATGCCGATCAACGAAGTTTCGGTTTTTGTTGCTGGCAATTATGAAAATGCAAGTGACTCTTGGGGGGGCTTAATATCTACAAGTGATGATGATAACTGGGATGACGGTTGGGGCATTGCAAGAAATAGCAGTACTGATGAAATGTTGTTCTATGTGGACAACTATCAAGGCTGGTTCGCGGGGTTTAATGTATGTAGCAGGGACATATCCGGGGACTATGGTACGGACCATGTTTGGACGCTGATATACAATAACACCAATCAATTAGGGACTGGCTACGTAAGTGAAGATGCATGTAACTTTAACTTCAATGGCCCCATGCACTACAACGGAGGTGCCAACGATCATTTACTTATTGGAGCCGCGACAAACAATGGCGGTCCGGCTTACTTCCTGACCGGTGATATTTCAGAGGTCATTGAGTTTGATGTAGCGGTGAACCAGGCACAAAGGATTATCATATCCAATTACCTGGCAGCGAAGTATGAAATAGCTTTATCCAGTAATGATGTTTATAATGAAGATGACAATGGTGATTACGATTTTGAAGTTGCCGGGATCGGTCGGTTGGATGCGTCGAACATTCATAGTGAAGCCCAGGGTACAGGCATCGTAAGGATCTTAAATCCTTCACATTTAGGTAATAATGAATTCTTGATCTGGGGCCATGACAATGGTGATGCCTTAGTCACAGAAGTAATAGATGTTCCGGCAGGAATTAGTGGGCGTTTCGAACGGGTTTGGCGAGTAAGTGAAACAAATACTTCAGGGACAGGAGTCAATGTTGGCAACATCGACATGCAATTTGATTTAGCAGGATTGGGCCCTGTGGATGCTGCTGATTTGGTTTTACTGGTGGATTCCGATAATGATGGACTGTTTGCCGATGAAACACCAATTTCCGGGGCTACACTGGTAAGTGGAAGTGTCTTCGAATTTGCCAGTGTTTCAGCCATTGCCAATAACCGCAGGTTTACTCTTGCAATGTGTGAAACAATATCTATTGACACCCAACCAACAGATCAAACAGATCTTTGTCCAGGTATCAATGTAACCTTTTCGATTGTAGCTTCCAGTGGAGGACCTGTTTCCTATTCTTGGGAGAAAGATGCGGTAGCTATTAATGATATACCTGGAGAAATTACAGGTACCGCTACCAACACTCTCACTATTTTAAGTATAGATGTAGCCGATGCTGGTAATTATCGATGCATTATTAGTAATTCTTGTAGAGAGATAACATCCTCTGCTGCTGCTTTGGCCCTGGAGAATGAAGCTCCAACGATCGTCTGTCCTGGCAATGCAAGTGTGAACAACGATGCGGATAACTGTTCGGCTGTTGTGAACGGACTGGCGCCGACCACGGATGATAACTGTGGTGTTGTGTTACAGACCTGGAGCATGACCGGTGCCACGGTTGGCAGCTCAGCTGCGACAGGCATCCATGATATCTCTGGTACGGTCTTTAATGTTGGCGTCACGAACGTGACCTACTACATCGAGGATGCAGTCGGCAACACGGATCAGTGCAGCTTCACGGTAACAGTAATTGATGATGAGGATCCGGCTATCACCTGTGCAGGAGCACAGACGCAGACTGCCGATG
>JAOZQY010000039.1:2129-35941 GCA_029931975.1 Bacteroidales bacterium
ATGGCAACACCAATACCTGCACCCAGAACATCACTGTCACCGATGATGAGGATCCGGCTATCACCTGTGCAGGAGCACAGACGCAGACTGCCGATGCGGGAGTATGTAATGCAGCGGTTACGGTCACCGGTCCTGCCACCACAGATAACTGTGGAGTGGCCACTGTCCTTAATGACTTTAATGGCACCGGCAATGCCAGTGACACCTATCCGGTAGGGACCACTGTAGTTACCTGGACGGTTACGGATATCCATGGCAACACCAATACCTGCACCCAGAACATCACTGTCACCGATGATGAGGATCCAACATTTACGGTTCCTGAGAATGATACGGTCTGTAGAAACATGGATTGTACCTATGATATTGATCCTTCAGTAACAGGCGAAGTGTTTGATGAATGGGATAACTGTTCTGCCTCTCTCATAGCTGTCTATACGGACAACTTTACAAATTTGGTAAGCTGTGATGTGGCCGGATATGTGATTCGTACCTGGTCTTTAGTAGATGATTACGGGAATGAAACCACACATGATCAGACCATATGGATTGAACCTGTACCCACAGTCATAGTAACATCTCCCGATACGATTCAGTGTGATAGCACGGTTACAAGCATACAGTTGACCAGTCCCTCTGTGTTCACCACAGGCAACATTACATTTAACTATACTGTTACCGATAATGGTTTTGTAACGGGCTTTGCTTCATCAGTAACAGGATTGCCAAATAATTACATCATTGAAGATCAATTGATCAACCATTCAAATACTGTTCAAACTGTTACCTATAACATTACTCCAATCAGTCCTGCAGGGTGTCCTGGTGGTCCGGTTCAGCATATAACAATCTATGTGAATCCCACTCCTGTTTTCCTTGTAAGTACCGCAGATACGCTTGTTTGTGACGGTTCTGATATTCTGCTGGATGTAACACAACAAATGGGTCTGGTGGAAGGAGCGAAGGTTTACGATCTGACGCGTATTTATAACCCGGCAGATATTACAGTAGTTAGCACTCAGCCCGATGGAGAATATAACCTGGAGACGGACGATATAAGCGATCAACTAATCAATAACACCAGTCAGGTTCAGGCAATAAGCTATCATTTTGTTGCTAAGATAAGGGATGACAGGTCTGGTACTAATTTTGGATACTGCGATCATGGCATTGATACCACCATCACCATTTGGGTTAATCCAACTCCCGATATTGTGGTCTCAGTTCCCGATACGGTTATCTGCAATGGAGATACCACTTCATTTACCATTACAAATCCCAACAGCACAATTATGGGTTCCTGGGTATATGATCTGGAAGTGACTGCCGATGATGAGATTAATGGGGAGCGCATGAGTGCAAATGGACTAACCCTTACTCCATTTTCTGAAACATTGACTAACAGCGATACCATAGTCCACAAGGTGGAGTACAGATTCATTCCAAGGATTACACCACCCGGAGGAAGGGATGATTGTGAAAATGGTAGAGATACCACCATCACTATCTGGGTGAATCCGATGCCTGAAATACGGGTGAGTGCCGATACGGTGATTTGTAACGGGGAGACTGCCAACATTTCCATACGTAATCCCAACAATCCGATCCGGGGAAACTGGCGCTATGATCTGGATGTAAATGCTGAAACGGAGATTGAAGGAGAACGCTTGAGTGATGTTGATCTGGGACTGACCACCATTAATGAAACGCTTACCAACAATGATACGGTGGCCCACTATGTGGATTATATATTTACTCCGAAGATTTATAACGATGATGGGGCAATAGTAGCTTGTACCAATGGAGATACGACAATCCGGATCTGGGTGAATCCTACCCCGGGTATCCATGTGAGTGCCCCTGATAGTGTTCTATGTAACGGGGAGACTGCGAACATCGCTGTGAGGAATCCCAACAATCCCGTTCATGGAAACTGGATGTATGACCTGGTGGTGAGTGCCGAGGAGGAAATTGAAGGAGAGCGCTCAAGTGAGGATGGCCTAACGCTGACCTCAATTTCACAAACCCTGACTAACAGCGATACAGTGGTTCATTTTGTTCAGTACCACTTTATTCCCAGGATAACACCAAATGATGGAGGTGCCGATTGTGAGAACGGAAGAGATACCATCATTATCATTTGGGTGAACCCCACACCAGAGATAAGAGTGAGTACAGATACAGTGATCTGTAGCGGGGAGACAGCTAACATGACCATTAGAAATCCCAACGATCCAATTCGGGGAACCTGGATCTATAACCTGGTGGTGAATGCCGATGCCGCGATTGAAGGGGAGCGATTAAGTGAGAATGGGCTGACCCTTACTTCAATTTCTGAAACCCTGACCAACAACGATTATGTAGCTCATAAGGTTGAATACCACTTTACCCCATGGATCCATCCGGATGATTTGGGAGCAGATTGTGGTGGAGGTCAGGATACAACTGTTACAATCTGGGTAAACCCAACGCCACGAATTGAAGTGACAGCACCCGATACGGTATTGTGTAATGATGAGAATGTGGATTTCGATGTCAAAAATCCTAATTACTCCGTTCAGGGTGAGTGGAAATATACTCTGGTAGTAGATTATGGAGCTTATGTAAGCGGACTAAACATTGGGAATGAGTATAGCGGTGGGGATATTCTCCTTACTGATCATCTGGTGAATCATGATACAGCGGCCCACCAGGTTGCCTATCACTTCAGGCCCCGGATTACACCCGGTGATATGGGTTTGGATTGTGGCTCAGGGATTGATACAACCATCACCATTTGGGTGAATCCAACTCCGGAGATCAGGGTAAGCGCTTTTGATACGGTCATCTGTAATTTTGATGATGTTGATTTCACTATCCGTAATCCTAATATACCCATCCAGGGAGATTGGAAATATAATTTAACGGTCGAATATGAGGGACCCTTTATTACCGGAGATGATATTGGCGGGGAGTATGATGGTACAGATGTGCTACTGACCGATCATCTGGTCAACGATGATACGGTTTATCATTATGTTGACTATCACTTCACCCCCCGTATTACGCCCATTGATGGAGGTGTGGACTGTGGAGAAGGCATCGATACCACCATCCGAATCTGGGTGAACCCAACTCCGGCCATCAGGGTTTTTGCAGAAGATTCCATTCTTTGCAATGGGGAGCCGGCTGTTATTCGTGTCAGCAATCCTAACGCGTTTTATATTGGCGATTGGGAATACGATCTGCAGGTGACTCCCGATGATCCGGCGATGATAACGGGGTCCCGACCCAGTGTGGATGGAATTGCAGATACACTGTTGGTCGATCCTCTAATCAATCATGATACCATTGTTCATAAGGTGGAGTACAGATTTACCCCACTTAAAGTCCCCGATCCGGAATTGGTCTGTGCAGGAGGTACCGATACGACCATAGTGATCTGGGTTAATCCCACACCGAGAACAAGAGTGAGTGTCAGCGATACGGTACTTTGCGATGGGGATGATGTGACTCTTCAGCTGCGAAATCCAAATGATCCTATCAGGGGGACCTGGGATGGTACCCTGGTGATCACAGCAGAGCCCGGAATTACCGGGGTCACTTCAGGCAGTCAAACCTTTACCGGTGAAGCCACCTACAATTATACCTTAAATAACAGTGACAATGTGGCGAGAAGTGTTAGCTACCATTTCATTCCGCGAATCACAAATGCTGACGATGATATCAATGAAATCTGCAATAATGGCATAGATACCACCATAACTATCTGGGTGAATCCCGTTCCGGATATTTCAGTCATAGCAAGCGATACATTAATCTGCAATGACGAGCTGGCCGAATTCCAGGTGAATACCCTGAATCCTCAAGTGCACGGAACCTGGGTCTATGATCTTGCTGTTGATTTTGATATAGAGATTAGTGGGGCACGAGGCAATGGTATCTATACCACAGACAGTACCCTGATTCAGGATCGGCTGTTTAATATGGATACGGCCGCACATAAAGTGAGCTATCACTTTAGCCCTAGAATATCACCCTCCGATTTACAGGCAGATTGTGAAAATGGCCGCGACACGACCATTACCATATGGGTGAATCCTACCCCCAGGATGTTTGTGGATTTCACCGATACTATTTTCTGTAATACCGATACAGCTGTTGTTATAGTCAGCGACGGACTCGGCTTTGTTTATGGCGAGAAAGAATACGTGGTCACGGCTGAGTTTAATAGCGCAGAATTGGAAATTATTTCAAGGGAAGACGGTGTTTCAGAGACCCTTGCAGCAGGTGTTGGTATTACTGACATTTATATAAATCATTCCCGGGAATCGCAGCCTGTTGATTACACCTTCAGTCCCCACATTAGGGATACCCGTTCCGGACATGATGGGGAGTTCTGTTTCGACGGCGATATCACTATCAGGATCTGGATACATCCTACTCCTGAAATTTTAGTGAATGTACCGGATACCATTATATGCGATAGCAGCTTTGTTGCAATTAATGTCTTCAATTCGCATGGTGATTTTGAAGGTGGATCATTGGTCTATGAGCTGGGTGTAAGCTATGATGGCGGAGCTGTTACAGGAAGCATCACAGCGCCTGGGGAATGGGATCCGGATCACTCGATTTCCGATCAGTTGATAAACCTTAGTCCCACGGTTCAGCTGATTATTTACCGCTTTACGGCAAGGGTCAGGGACGACAGACCGGGTCATAATGGATCCTTCTGCGACAATGGCACCGATACCACCATTCATATCTATCTGAATCCCTACCCGGTGCTGGATTATACCCTGGCGGAAGACAGTCTCTGTTTCGACGATGGATTTACCATCATCACTGATTCCCTGGTTTATGCCACCCATCCACTCTACTTCGAACTGGAGGTTAGCAATGGCAATGGACTTTCAGGCGTTATTGATCCCGAAGCTTATGGGGATACCCTGGCTGTAGCCAACCACCTGGATCAAACAGGAGTGATGAACCCGAACCTGGGAGTTGGCAGGCTAATATATAATCTGCGACCATTTATATCCACTGAAGGGTGTATGGGGACAGATACCACATTTATCATTGATGTGAATCCCCTGCCCAGGATGACGGCAGAGTTATCGCGGCCACAGGATACTGCAGTTTGCCATGACTGGGGTTTTATGATCCTGATTGATAGTGTTGTGACCAATACAACCGGCCAGTATATTTATGATCTGGATACCTATGGATATACTGAGTCCAATGTGGACAATGAGCAATTAAGTGGTGACTGGCCTGTAGAGAATATGGATCAGATGTCGGTGATTAATAATGGCGAGTTCATTGAAGATATCACATATCGTTATATACCGGTAATCCGAAATGTTAATGGAGCGGGCAAGGATTGTCCGGGTACAGATTATGATTCCATTACAGTGCAGGTGGCGCCTGAGCTGCGGGGCAGTCTGGAGCCCGACACCAGCTATATTGGGGGTCATATAGTCAGGTGTTTTGGACTGGAAGAATCCGTACTGTATCCCAATGTCAGGGGAGGGTATTATCGTGATGAGTACGGTTTCACCTGGGAAACCGATGATGGTTCCAGTCTTGTACCTGAAGATTCTTCACAGTTCAACCTTGGAATTGGCACCTACAGTTACCATGTGGAAGATGTTATTGGTTGTGAATTTGGTGATACAATTCTACTCACCCAACCAGATATTCTTGAGATTCCTACGCCTGTAATTGTGGATGCAAGCTGCTATGCCGACGATAGGGTTGATGGATCCATAGATATATCTCCCGCAGGTGGTATAGAGGGATATGCCTATGATTGGACCGGACCCTTCGGGTATACCAGTGATGAACAGGATGTGAACCCGGGAGGAGCAGGGCCATACTTCCTGACCTTAAATGATACCAACCAGTGTGAATATTCGTCTTACTACAGGATCGAATCGGCCGACCCAATAACTATTTCTGCCGCGTCGACACCCTATGGCAATTATGAAATTACCTGCAATGGGGCAAGTACAGGCGAGATTGTAGTCAATAGTATTGCAGGAGGCTTCCCCGGGTATATCCTGGTTGCGGTGGATCAAATTACGGGAGATACGGTTTACAACCAGCCCGTATCTGAGAGTGGCGGAATAATTAGTGGCCTTCCCATTGGTGATTACAGGTTATGGGCCTATGACCAGGTGAACTGTTGGAATGAGAATCCGGGTAATGTTACCTTTCCGCTTGACGAGCCGGATACCATTTCCATTAGCCGTATTGATGCACAGCCCTATCACGATACGGTGGATATCAGTTGTTTTGCGGCCGATGATGGGTATATTGATATCGAAGTATCGGGCGGACATACGGCCGACTATAAAAATGATTTCACCTGGAGCGGACCGGATGGCGACCTGGTACCGGGCGATAGTCTCCAGGGATCAGCTATCAATGGAACTTTAAGTGGCGGCACATACACTGTTTATATAGAAGATTACTGGGGTTGTAACAATATGGAGAGTTTTACGCTCTATGAACCCACACCCATTGTGCTGGATGTGGATTCTGTGAGGATACTGAATGGCTGGAACATAAGCTGTTTTGGCGACGATGATGGTTTTATTGAGATCTCCTCCTCGGGCGGAATCATGTCCCATGAGTACCTGTGGACTCCCGGGTCCATGACCATCACTGATCCCACACAGCAGGATATCTATAACCTGGTGGCTGATACTTTCCATCTGACCATCACCGATAGTATCGAATGTACCTTCGATACGGTCTTTGAACTGATTCAACCCAATCCACTTGGTCTGGATACCATTATTCCGCGAATCAATGATTGGGAGATCGCCTGTGCCGGCGATGCCAGCGGTGAGATTACCCTGATTCCCCTGGGTGGGGCCGACTCTACGCTTAATACTTATGCATGGGAGACCGATATTGGAAGTCTTGACGATACGACCAGTATGAACCAGACCGAACTGACCGAGGGGAACTATACGGTTTTGGTCACCGATATCAATGGATGTGAATACCAGGAAAGTTATGAGATGCTCGATCCCGATCCCATTGTGATTGATACCCTGTATGCCGACAGTGCTTACTGTCATGGCTCCGCCTCTGGTGTGATCTATTTCAACGCATATGGCGGTGTTCCTGAGTACGATTATTTGTGGAGCAATGGGGGAACCACAGAGGATATTGACAGTCTCTTTGCCGGAGTATATACCATTAGACTTACCGATGATAATGGATGTATTGTAAGAGATAGTGTGGAGGTGTTTGAGGCAGATCATTTCGATGTGGAGATAATGGTCGCCAGCGATTATAATGGAGCAATGATTTCCTGTACCAATGCTTCCGATGGGGTCATTGATCTTAATCCACTGGGAGGAACCGCACCTTACACCTATGAATGGAACACCGGGGCTACCACTGAGGACCTGGAGGGCTTGCCTGCAGGATTTTACAAAGTAAGGGTTCTGGATAATCATGGTTGTGTGGATTCTACCGAGATATCCCTTGACGATCCAAGTCCGCTTGATTATTCCATGCAGCTGCAGGATCCGCTTTGCTATAATGATTCGAGCGGACAGATCGAACTGCTGCTTACCGGTGGCACGGTACATGCGGTAGATGATTACGAAATATGGGTCAATAATTTTATTTCGGGGATCATAACAGAGAACCTGCCCGAAGGAGAGTATCATATCCGGATAGAGGATCTGAACGATTGTTTCGTGGAGACCGATGCAGAGTTGATTAATCCCGACTCACTTGAACTTAGTTTTGATACGGAAGATGCCTTCTGTACGGATAAGCCCGATGGAGAAATGAACCTCTACATTGACGGGGGAACCTTCCCCTATGATATTTCCTGGAGCGAGGGACTGCCTGATAATGAGGATTCCTTTAATGAGCTTTATTCGGGCGATTATGTGGCCACGGTAACTGATGCCAACCTCTGTGTGACCATTGATACGGTTTCTGTGGGCTATACCTACGAATCCTGCCTGGTAATTCCCAATGCCTTTTCGCCCAATGGAGACGGATTCAATGATCTTTGGATAATCGAAGGAATAGAGCTTTATTCAAATGTGGAGATTCGTATCTTCGACCGCTGGGGAAGCAGGGTATACTATTCCTCCAATGCCGTGGACGATCCATGGGATGGTACATTCGACGGCAGGCGCCTGCCAGTGGATTCCTACCACTATATTATTGATCTGCATGACGATAATGTTCCGGCTACAGGAAACATAACCATTGTGCGATAAATGCGTATCAGAAAACAGTGAAGAAGAGGATTTTACATAGTATGATACTTCTGATACTGACCTGTACAGGTGGAGTGATGGCGCAGCAGTTACCCATTTATTCCCAGTATGTACTCAATGGGTTTATGATCAATCCGGCCATGGCCGGCCATGATGGATATACCTCCTTCAGTACTACGGCGCGACAGCAATGGCTGGGGTTCAGCCAGGCTCCACGGACCTATTCAGCTACCTGGCAGACCAGGGTTCTAAGGAAGTCCTATAAAATTATAAACCGTCCCGTTAAAAGCAATAACAGGTTAAAACCCAGCACAAAGGGAAGAGTGGGACTGGGGGCCTGTCTGGTTAATGATGTCAATGCGAAGGTAGCTCGCACCGGGGCTTCATTTACCTATGCCTACCATATATTTATGAAGAATCAGCAGCTCTCGTTCGGACTTACCGGGAAGGCATTTCAGTACCGAATTAATACCGATGAGCTTAGATTCGGGGAAGATGGCGATCCGGTGCTAAATGGCGATTTTAATACCGTGGCTTACAGTCCGGATGCCGATTTTGGTGTTTTTTTTCGGGACCCCAGTTACTTTTTTGGGTTTTCCATTAGCAACCTGCTCCAGACGGCAGTAAAGGTTGGGGGAAATGAGATTGCCGATTTTAAAACCTACAGGCACTACTGGTTTATGGGGGGCTACCGCTTTCATCTCAGTGATGATATTGATCTGGAACCCTCCACCTTGCTGAAGACCACGGAAAACTGGAATCCTCAGGGCGACATTACACTAAAGTTATACTACGATGAACTGTTCTGGGGCGGACTTGGCTACCGGACCAACCAGAGCATGATTGTCTTGCTGGGAGTCAGGGTAGATAATCTCTACTTTGGATATTCCTTCGACTGGTCTTTTTCGGAAATTGGCAATTTTAATTACGGATCGCACGAAATTAATCTTTCCGTTAAACTGGGCGATAATGCACGCCGCTATAAGTGGCTCAATCGCTATTGATTCTTGGCCTGACTGCTAAAGTTTGTTTTATTTGTACTATGAAGGATTTTATTACGAAGGCACTCAGGGGTAGAAAGGTGCTTTTAGGAAGAGATTTTTACCAGAGGAGGCAAATCAGACGTACCCGTCTGAGCTATGGCAATCGCTTTGCCAGCTGGACTTTCTGTCCGGATGTAATAAATGAAAATGCTGTCGTATATTCCTTTGGAGTGGGAGCAGATGTGTCCTTCGATCTTGATTTGATAAAGAATTTTAACCTCCATGTTCACGCCTTCGATCCATCACCTGGCTCCATTGAATGGGTGAAAAAGCAACAACTGCCCGAAGAATTTCATTTTTACCCATATGGACTTGCATCCTATGACGGAAATATTCAATTTGCCGAACCCCTTGAACCAGGTGTACACTCACTTCGAATGATACATGCTGATGGGGACTCGATTGGCGAAACGAAAATCCATGAGCTTCCTGTGCATCGTTTGTCGACTGTTATGCAAAAACTTGGTCATAACAGGATTGATATTCTGAAGATGGACATTGAAGGAGCTGAATATACAGTAGTCGAGGATATTCTGGAAGCTGATTTTGAAATTTCTCAAATACTGATAGAGTTTCATCACAGATTTAGCAATATGGGAATTGAGAAAACCAGGCAATCCATTCGTAAGTTAAACTCGGCAGGATACAAAATATTCAATGTTTCAGCGTCAGGAGAAGAGATCTCTTTTATTCATACCTCTGTCTAAAATGAAAATAGTCCTGATCAGCACACATGCACAAACCGGAGGAGCTGCAAAGGCTTCCTGGAGACTTATGAAATTGCTAAGGAAGAATGGCATAGATATCAAGATGCTTGTTCAGGATGGAGAGAACATAAACGAGGGCATTTATTCAACTACTCACGGGATGGTGAAGCGTTGGAAAAACCTGGCTCGGTTTATCCTGGAGCGTCTGGTTTTCTTAAGACAGGAACGCTCCAAAAGCATTCGCTTTCTGTTTTCACTTGCTAATACAGGCGAGAGCCTTGCCCGAAATCCTCAGGTTAGGGAAGCCGACATCATTCATCTTCACTGGATCAACGGTGGTTTCCTTTCCTTGAAGTCGCTTGGAGAAATTCTTGAGCTGGGGAAACCTGTTGTGTGGACATTTCATGATATGTGGCCCTTTACGGGGGGGTGTCATTACGCGCTGGATTGCACAGAGTATTTGCGCAATTGCGGACAGTGTCCTTATCTGAAGAAACCATCAAAAAAGGACCTGTCACACCGAATCTGGAAGAAAAAGGAGCACTTGTTCCGGAACAGTAATGTGACAGTAATTACTCCCAGTAAATGGCTTCAGGAATGTGCCCGTTCAAGCTCTATGCTGGCTCACTGGAACTATCATACTATTCATAATCCGATCGATCAGGTAAGATTTAAACCGGTTGACAGAGCGCTTGCCTGTGGAAGTCTGGATCTGGATCCCGCAAAAAGATATATTCTATTTGGAGCTGCCACATTGAAAAATGTTATTAAAGGCTTTGAGTATTTTCAGAAAGCAATGGAAATCCTGCATAAGGATCTGAAAGAGGAGCCCGGGGTGGAAATCCTTTTATTTGGGAAAAGTATGGGTGATGTAGAAAGATTGTTTCACTGCAAAACACACAATATTTCTTTTATTCAGTCGGCCGAAACCCTTGTAAATCTTTATAGTGTTGCACACCTGTTCCTGATTCCTTCCCTGCAGGATAACCTGCCAAATACGATTGTGGAATCCATGCTCTGTGGTACACCGGTGGTAGGCTTCAAAACCGGTGGAATTCCGGAAATGATCGATCACAAGGTGAACGGTTACCTGGCCAGTTTTAAGGATGCCGGTGATCTGGCCAAAGGAATAAAATGGGTGCTTGAGTCGGACCCTTATGAGGACCTTTCTTCCAGGGTCAGAATGATGGCCACCGAAAAGTTTTCCATGGAACGTTCCCTGGAGAAGCATGTTTTATTGTATAAAAAACTGATGGAACAGGAGGAAACATGAGGCATTCACCCCTGATATCGATCATAACAGTGGTTTTCAATGGCGAGAATGAAATCGGGCGCACCATAGAAAGCATAGTCGGACAGAGCTATAAAGGGATCGAATACATTATTATCGACGGAAACTCCAACGATCTTACCCTGGAGGTGATCGGGCGATATGAAGGAGTGGACCTGCTGATCAGCGAGCCCGATACAGGATTATATGATGCCATGAACAAAGGGCTGAAGGCTGCCACCGGAGATTATGTGTGGTTCCTGAATTCGGGCGATCAGTTATTCAGCCACGATACAGTGGAGAAAATAGTCGGGGGACTGGAAGGAAGGCCTGATATCATTTATGGGGGTACCATGATTATTGATGAAAACCAGAATGAAATCGGAGACAGGAGGCTGAAGCCCCCGGACCGGCTTACCTGGAAATCCTTTCGTCAGGGCATGGTGGTTTGTCACCAGTCACTTCTGGTCAGAAAGGAACTGGCACCGGAATATAACCTTGACTATCGCCTGTCGGGCGATATAGACTGGGCCATCCGGGCCTCAAAAAAGGCAAGCCTGATTCATAATACAAACCTGATACTTTCAAGGTTTCTTGAAGGGGGTATGACTGAGCATAATATCAAAGATGGATTAAAGGAACGTTTCAGGATCATGACTCGCTATTATGGCTTTATTCCAACGGTGCTGAGGCATTTCCTTTTCGGAATCAGGCTTAGCAATTACTATCTGAAGCATAGGAGGATCTAGAGTTCCTTCCGCATAATTTCGTGTAGCAGTTCCACTCTCTTCTCAATTGAATGATCGCGCAGAGCCCGCGCCTGGCCTGCAAGAGCTATAGTTTTTGCTTCAAGTGGATGATCCCATGCCCATTCGAGCTTTTCAACACATTCCTGCTTGTTTTTATAGGTGAGTATCTCACTGTCGGGTTCAAACAATGAGCGGATATTCTTTTTATGATCGGTGACCAACAGGGTTCCTGCTCCGCTTACTTCAAACATTCTTACGTTGGCGGCATAATTACCGGCCACTTCGGCATGCTGATTAAAACCAATGGTGTACCCGGCAATTCGTTCCAGCATTGCTAAGCCAAAGACAGGCTCATTTCTGCAGTTTTTCCGGAGGATCGAAGAGTAATTGCTTCCGCGGGGCATCTCTGTGAGCTGTCCCGTTTTCTGAAGGGTCTGGTTTTCAAGAATGCTTTTTATGTTCAGTGCCGAAAGCAGCTTAACCCCCAGGTAAGCGGCTTGTTTCATCTTCAGTAAATGCCAGGGATCCTGCTCCAGCTGGCCATAAATTTTCAGCGGGAGTTTGTTCCTGAGGATCTCTTCCACATAAGAGATACGTGTTTTATGGAACTGGTTCCGGTAGAGCAGAGAGCCTATAAATATGATCTCATTGACCGGACTGGGAGGTACATTTATCTGTCTAACCAAGGATGATTCAACTGCATGTGGAAAGAGATAGGAGTGGATTTCCTCCTTCTTAAAATCATCCAGGAACCTTTCGGAGCAGGCCAGAATCACGTTGTAGTTCCTGAAGGCCTTGATGTTTTCGCTGTTGTAAGGCGCACAACAGTGTCCGATAAGCAGCTTTAGAGAGCCGACTTCTTCCCTGATCTTCTGGATGAAGGAAGCAGTAAAGTTGATACTGTCCTGGATAAACAGGATTTCCGGTTTGTAGTTTTTGAGCTGTTCCAGTAGCAGCCTGTTTCCCGACAGCTCCGTTCCATGCTCTCTGGCCCATGCATTTTGCATATGCCTGGCATTGTGAATTATCTCATGTCCGTCGATGCCGTAGTTCTGCTGAAGGTAGTGAGGGAAGTAGTTGGAATATCCATATCCCTGGCTCATCAGATGCCTGTGCTGCTCATCATAGCTTAAGGTGAGCACATCAGGATTCGCTGCTTCATAGGACTGGAGGAAGTTTTTGTAGAAGGAGGTGACTTTTATGAATCTGTACTGCATCGGGACGGTGTCTTATTACTGGCAAAGTAAAACTTAAATGATCAATTTGCAACAGGCATGCGGCCTGCTATTTCCCTGCCTGTAATCCCTTCCAGTTTCATGGAGCGGATATAGTCCAGTTGATCCAGGTAGAAGCTGGTAATTCCGGGATGTTCGTATTCATCGAAGAAAGAGTTGTGCCAGAGCATTGAGAATACTCCGTTGAACTTCTGAACCTCTCTGACCAGCTCCTGGATGGATAGATGGATTTGTTCAAAGTCCATTTTACGATAACCAAACATGGTCACATCCATCATAGTGAGCGGTATCTGCCAGAGGTCCAGGGCCTGGTTATTTTCAAAATCATATAATTTGAAGGGCCAGCAGTAGGAGTTGCGGAATCCTTCATGTTCAGCAAAGCCCAGGGTAGTATCATAGTTTAAGCCTGCCTTTTGCTGGATTTGAGCTGTTTGAGGAAGTCTGTATTTCAGGTAGTGCTGTCGGATACCTTCCACCTTTGCAGGTGCAGCTTGCCGTAGGTTTGCCACGGTTCGGTTCATGGCCTCCTGGTCTGTGGCCGACTGGACGGTTCCGTGTATGCCCACCTCAAACCCTTTTTCCGAAAGCCTGTTCATCATCTCCCTGATCCTTTTAGTGCGGAACTGGTACCTTGAATTATCGTGAATACCATCCTTTTCAAGGAAATAGAAGCTGCTTCGGAATCCCCTATCAGCTTCCGATTTCATAAGGAAATCAAAGTTCCAGAAGGGATTCTTCCTGGAAAAGGGATTCAGGAAGTGATAAAGAGAGGAGAAGGCTACCCTCCAGGTGTCGGTTCTGCTATAGGGAGAGGGAACCAGCTTAAGCAGCATCTTAAATTTGTAGCCTGTTTCAAAGAAGTGATAGGCATCGATCATGTCTATATCGTGACTAAGCGCAAAAATCGGATTTTTAAAAACAGGGCTGCGTTGAAAGGGTAGGCTATTCAATTTGCAAAAGACTTCCAGTCCCTCCAGGATAGCTTCGAAATAGTAGTTGACCAACGGCTTTGAAACGATCTCCAGCCTCTTTTGCAAGGATGCTGTATAGGGAAAGCGTCCCAGTTCATCCGACATTCTGCTTTTATACTCTTCATATCCCGATAGCAGGTGGAATACTGACTTCAACAGGTCATGACGGAACAGGAGAGTATTGTTTTCAAAGGTATAGAAGGAAGTGATCGATCGGTCGACTGGGTAGAGTACCGGGATATCATCAATCCGGATCACCTGTCCAGGATCCAGGGCTTCTTCGGAGAGGGGAAAGTAGACCTGCGGAACTCCTGGTTCCGGGGTAGTTCCATAGAGGAATAGCCTCCTGAGCTCAGGACTGATGCTAGCATGGTGACCAAGGTGTTCGAGTACATACTCGATCTGGTGTTGGGATAGGCGTTTCTTCATGCTCAGCGGTTGGAATGTAAGTATTGGAGCAGGCTGCTCATCCGGCGTTTCACAAAGCTTAATAGGCCCAGACGGTTTAGCACAGATGGCAGTTTCATTTCAATATTCCTTACCATCCTGTCCGTTCCGTAATAGAGCCATAGCCGAAAGCGGTTGAAGTGTCTGTTCCTGACCTGGGTAGGTAGCAACTTCCGCTGTTTGTTGGCATTGTAGAATTTCCTGTAGGTTCTGTAGGGTTTTTGCAGGGCTTCCGAAATACCCTGCAGATGCAGGAGGACTATCTCTGCTTCCTCTTTTACAGGAGATGAAACCAGGCAAGCACTTTGATCCAAATGAATGGGATGGATAGTATAGCTTTGATCTGTCTCATCCATGTTAAGAACAACAAGCATGGAGCTGCGGCTGATTTCAGGATATTCAATGAGCCGGGTTCCGGCATATTCCAGGGCTGGCATTGAGAAATTTCCCATGCCATAGAATATGTTTGATTTACCGGTGGACTGTATGCCCTGGAGACAATGGGAATGCGACCCGATAAGGAGATCACAGTATTGGGCAGCCTCTTCGGCCAGTAGTTTATTGACAGGTTCGGGGAAGTTCTCAAATTCCTGATTCCAGTGATTATAAATGATTTTGATATCTGCATCTGATTCTTTAAGGACGGACAGGACCAGGTCCTTGCGCAGCTCAGCCACACCTCCCGAAGCGGAAGTGGCAAAGTGCCTCCCGGAAGCATACCTCTGCATAAATCCCCATAGGGCCACTTTCCTTTTCCGGATGCTGATTTCGGCTGGTTCAAGGGCCTCCTCCAGCCTGCTGCCAGCTCCAAAATGAGCAATACCATGATCCTTAAGTACCTGCCGGGTGATCTCGATGCCTTCACTTCCAAAATCGCACATGTGATTGTTGGCAAGTGAGACTGCCCTGATATTCAGATCATGCAGAATATGACAGTCTTCGGTCAGTTGATGCAGGCCGGCCTTTAAAGCAGGCTTCATCCCTTCCCGGATAAATGGTGCTTCCAGGTTTGCAATGTTCAGATCGGTGCTGTGGAGGATATCACGCAGGGTCTTATCGATCTTCAGGTGATCGGACAGAATAAGATCGCCAACAATACCTATTTTCATAATGCAGCAAGTTCCTTATTTAGTTTTGCCAGGCTAAGCAGGTAAGTGACATAGGCCCCGCTGATATTTTCAGTGTTTAATTGAAATTCATCCAGGAGTGCTGGCAGGTCCCAGCTATTCACCTCTTTTTGCCAATCAATTTCAGGAGCCCAGTTTGTGTGCAGGGAAGTGTTCTTGCGGTGCCTGTACATGAGAATCAGGTGCCTCAGTTTATTGTTGTATTCATAAACGAGGTTGTTCCTGATGGGTCGTTGCCTTTTGTCGTTATCACGTTTAATTTTGATCAGCTCCGGATTGCTTCTGTAGAGGTATTTCAACTGTGCATTGGTGTAGAGGCGTGTGTTTAACAGCGCTTCCATTGGAAGGCCCAGGAAGAAGTCGATTAATTCATTGTCGAAGAAGGGTAAGAGGAAACGGGTAGGCCCGCTGTTGTCTTCTACCTCCGAACGTACAACATAACGGCGCTGACGGTAGTCCAGGTCCCACTGGATAAAGGCTGAGATTGGGTCCCTGTCCATGTTGATAGAATCGCTCAGGGACCGGGACAGCATTTTCCTGTGCTCACTGCTGGCCGCAAGGTCGGGTCTGATAAGGGGCGTTACCTGGAACTTCAGGATGTAGTTGACGATATCCTGTTTCGATTGCCAGGATTTCATCCTGTATTTGATGTGGCTTCCTGCCATAAAGTCGCCCGAATACCCGGGAACACGTATGGTGGCCTGTTGGGACAGTTCGTGGTAACTGTACAGCTCCTTTTCATAGTTCCTTACATTGGTGATGCGGTCATACATTACATCGGAATCCACAATCTTTCGCAACTCTTTCAGGTCATTATAGAAAACCTTATGGGAAGCGCCCCTGGTAAGTTTCTCCATTACTTTCCTGGCAGTTATGATTTCTCCGCTCTCCTCTCCCCGTCCGTAAGTGATGGCATGAATCCGGATTCCTGCCTGGTCAAACTCATGTGCCAGCAGACGACTGTCGAGTCCCCCCGATAACAATTGGAGGCAACTATTTCCATGTTCCTTAATATAGTCGCTGTACAGAGCAATTCGTTTATGCCAGAGCCCGGCAAATTCTTTTTCAAGCTTACGGAGCCCACCCTTTTTGAACTGGTGCTCAAGCTTCCAGTAGCGTTTACAGGTAGTCTCCAGTCTATCACTCACCACGCGGGTTTTCAGTATTGAGGCGGTGGGAAACTCGAAAATGTTTTCCACAAGGGTTTTGTTCCCAAGCACATAGCCCAGCGATAGGGTTTCAAGCAGAGCCCCCCTGTGCAGCCGTTTTCCCGCAAAGGGGATCAGGCGCTGCCATTGTGTGGAGATGATCAGCTGGTTCTTTTGCTCTGTATAGAAAAGGGGATAGATACCATAACGGTCGTTGCCTGCAATAAGCGATTTTCCCCGGACAATCACAAAAATGAAATTGCCGTTGTATGTAAGTATCCGGTCGGGTAGTTCACCATTCAGGAAGTGCCTGGCCAGTGTGGGAAGAAAATCTTCGTCAGTGACAATTTTATTATCCAGCACCACATAGCCTTTGAAGAAAATGTACCCTCCTCCTTTCAACTCGCTGAACCCTTCAGACTCGATCTTATCCGGACGAAGATTTAAAAACATAGCTCAATTAGAATTGCTTAAAGATAAGGAAAAACGGTATGGAGTTAGCGGGGTCACAGGGCCCTTATTTTTCAATTTTAATCTCCGAAATATTTTGCCAGAATTTTTTCGGATTTATCCATTTTTTCCAGGCCCCTTTCATCCTTTCCAGTTCAATGTCTTCATAGAATTTCCAGAGATAGAGAATAAAGAAAAAGGAGATATAGAGAATCGATTTCAGGACCATTCGCCATAGAAGTGCAAAATCTTCTACCACAAGAGTAAGCAGGTAGAAGGCTACTCCCAGGAACAGCAGTTTAAAAATCTTGGGTAGTTCGTAGTTGATGGTATCGTGTTTTTTAACCAGCACATAGAGCCATGCTGAGGCCAGGATCTGTGTAAGAGTTGTGGAGATAGCCGCCCCTATGGAGCTGAAGCGAGGGATCAGCAGCAGGTTAAGCCCAAGGTTCAGAAAGCCCGCGGAGACCGCAATGGTGGAGATGATTCGGGTTTTCTTAAGTCGGGAGAGAGGGAGGATCAGGATCTGCCGTATTCCTCCAAAGATCACTCCAAGTGCCAGTACCGGGATCAGTGTGTAAGAATTCAGGTAATCCTGGTTGCCCATGGATAAGACATTTATGGTTTCCTTGGCAAATAGGATAAGTCCAATGCTGACGAATACAATAACAAATACAAAATAGGTCATGGTCTTGGAATAGAACCTCCCGGCGTTGCTTTCCGACATCTGCTTATAGAAGATATGGGTATAAGCATTCAGAAAGGAGGCTACGAAGACAACCTGGATAATATTTGAAATCTTAAAAGCCAGGGAAAAGTTACCCACATTCTCCAGGGTGCCAAAATAGTTTAGAATGAAACGGTCGCTCAGCACAAGGACCACAGAGAGCAGATTGGAAAGAAAAAGTGGGATCCCAAATTGGAGAAGCTCCCGCAGCAGAGGTCCGTCGAATTTGAAATTAATGCTTTTAAATATATACTTTCCCAGTGCAATCAAGGCCAAAAGGTATGCAATGAGCTGGGCCAGAAATATGGCTTCAAGACCCATTCCCCTGACACCGATCAAATAGACGGTGAGTCCCAGCGATACCACCAGGATCATGATTTGGAGGGAGGTTTGTCTGAAAGCTTTCTGCTGTATTCTCATTAAAAGCATCGGGGTGTCCACCAGTATCCGTATCAGCGATGAGGAGATGAAGGCCAGGAAGAGGTTCCTGGACAGAGTGGTGTTAAACAGCTGTATCGAAAAGTTTTTCAAAACCAGGAAGGCCACAAGAATGGTGAGAATACTGATGACGACATTGAAGAGGTAGGAAGTGTAGAAAAGCGATTTTTCCCGCCCTTTCAGATCTTTGTCCCAATAGAACCTCATCAGGGAACTTTTTATTCCAAAACCGGAAATACTCAGGATTAACAGGTAGGTAATCTCAAGCAGGGCCAGTAATCCAAACTCCTCAATGGGGAGGAACTTCGTATAGAGCGGCAAAAGGATGATTCCCGAAAGCTTCCCGGCCATATTCCCGATGGAATATAAAAAGGAGTTCTTAACAGTATTCCGCAGTTGATCTAACATGGATTAAACAAATTTCTTAATCATCAGGCCGAATTTAGTCATCCCCCTGGATTTACTGACCGAATACATGGGGACCAGTGGGAAGTTGAATGTGGATTTATACCTGGCTATGGTTTCTGTTCCTGCACCAACAAAGTCAAATCCTTTGAATCCCTGCTCCTGCAGATCCTGAAGCACCATGTGCAGCAAAAGCTGGTTTAGTCCCGTCGAAAGAAATTTCGGATCGGCCCCAGCCAGCCAGTAATAGGCTATTTTCTTTGCCTGGTCCATTATCACCAGTTGAGAAGCAGCAGGCTTGCCGTCGGTTTTGATGGTATAGACCTGGGCCGAGCTCTCCTCAAGTAGGGTCTGGATGAACTCAACGAAACTGTCGCCCAACGCATATTTCAGATCCAGATTCTGTCGCTCAAAGGATTGTTGTTCGAGCTTCTGGGCTCCCAGGATATCTTCCCGTGCGTTCTCCTTGTGGAAGGTGTGCGGGTGTTGCTCACCCTTTTTAATTTGCCTGCGTACGGGAGGGTCATATTGTAAGAGCAGATCGGTCTCCTTGTCCAGTTTTGAGATATAGGTGTAGTGGACCTTTGTCTCAAAGCCTTTCCAGATAAAGGGCCTTACATCTTTAACGGTGGGTGCGAATACCGCAGTGAACATTCCTATGTCCGACATCAGAAAATCAGTGAGGGCATTGAGGGTGGTATGGCGCTTGCTTTCAATTTTCGAACGGTATTTTGTCTCCGTGTCGGACAGGACCGGTCCGAAGAAAGGTGTTTTGAAAGGAATTTGCATTACCTTGATCAGTCCGAATTTTTTCTTGCAGGTAAAAGCCATTCCCCCGGTCAGTTCCTTCCCTTTATAACAGGCAGCAATCCTTAACTCCAGGTGCTGCCATTGGGCAAAGGCCTTTAGCCAAATGGATTTTTGAAAGATAGTACCCTCCGGTGATTGGTCCACGAAAGCATCCCAGAGGGGGTATTCATCCTCCTGCAGGTACCTGGTTTCTATCTTGTTTGAATTTGCCATATGATTTATTCTAATGCAGCTCCCACTCCAGGGCTGTGATATGTTTTTTTAAGAGTGCTATCTCTTCCTCAGGAAGCGTGATTCGGTTCTTAGCCTGGATTTCCGGAAGCGGTATGTCGCTCCTTCTTTTTACAGAGGGACCTGCTAATTTTTTGACATCGTCGATGATCGACTTGAGTTGCCCACCCATTTTCTCATATTCCACGTAAAGTATATTTTCCTTCGGAATGGAACGCAGGTCTTTCGCAATCTGCCGCTCTATCTGGTTCACCTGTTTAACCACCATCTCGTGGGGATCAAGCTTTTCCAGCTCTTTATAGTTCCTGGGACGGATACTCCACACCTTGTTTTCCGGATGCTTATTTTTGCGCATCGCCTGAAGCAGGGATTGTGCAGTGTAAAGAGGTTCCCTAAGGACCACTATATACCTGGCGTTGGGAAGAATCTCTTTAAGTGCCTGAATGCGAAGACTGAAAGAGAGGTTTTTAATGACCATAGCCTTGTTTGCACGCTTGATCATGGCATAGAGGGTTTGCCTGAATTCGCCTGCCTGCTTGCTGCTAAGATCTGAGGCTAGCGTGAAGTGATGATCGGGGAACCACTTATAGAAAAAAAGCGCTTCGGCCGGAGCATGAAGTCCGCTTGCGGTGGTCTGTCCATATTCAGAAGAATAACTTGAATGAGCCCTGCTTCCAAAGAAACGTTGACTCAACTGATTTCCCATATAGGGGTTTTCGCGGGCAAGGTTGGCCAGGTTATCCACGTAGGAGATGTCCAGCAGACTGCTTATCAGTTGATAAAAGATGGTCGATCCCGATCGGGGCGGACCAATGATAAAGAGACAGGGATGTTCAGGAGGCTGCTTACCTAGCTTATGAACGTTTCTTCGCTCCAGGGGAGCTATACATGAACTGCCATATTTCAGGACGCTGCGTAAAAACCACCATTTCTGGAAAAACATTGTGCCTATTCAGGTTTTTTGATCATACTGGTATAGATTTGGAAACCCAAACCTCCCAATAAAAGTAATAAAACGAGAATAGATCCTGTGAGGGAAACGGTCTCCCCCAGCTCGAATGGCCTGAAAATAAACTTGAATTCAACTGTATGAGTACCCGGTTCCACCGGGATGGCCCTCAGTAAATAGTTAGCCCTCAGGTGTGGCACAGGTTCCCCATCCATGTACGCATACCAGCCTCCTTCGTAATAGACCTCGGAAAACACGGCCAGTGATTTCTGTTCGGCCGAAATCTGGTAAGTCATGTGATTTGGTTTATAATCGCTAAGCACTACGCTTCCGCCTACAGTCTTATGCTTCATATCGTCGCTGAGCAAATCGGCAAAGCGCTCATCTACCACAGCCACCTTCCTCAGATCGGTGCTTGCAAGGGACAAGTACTCCTGATCTGCATCAGGCACCACAATAAAGTCCTCAACCAGCCATCCATGCCCCATGGCCGATGGGTTCATCAGTGGCTGTGAAGCCGGATTCAGAATAAAGTATTTGGTATTAATCATATTCAGCACCTGCTGGGCTGCCAGCACTGAATCAAGCTGTGCAGCAGTGGGATGCGCATTGAGTACCCCGATAATATTCTGGAGACCGGGCGACAGGTAGCCTTCTATGAGGTCCTGGTACCTGCGGAGCTTGGCACCATGATAGCCTCCAATGGATTTGTGGTGATAGGAAGTGATTCCATCCTGCCAGGTCGACCTGGTCAGATTTGCCACTTTATAATGAATGTCAGGGTCCTGCAGGATCATCTCATCGGCTGTGGTCGCGGCAATAGTCGTTCTCTGTTGCTTCTTGGTGATAAAATTATCTTCATTCAGGTAACGACGGTCGATCATCCACATTTCGGCTGTAATCAATAGGGCCAATCCGGCCAGGAACCATGCCAGTTTCAACTTTTTCGTTGCAAAAAACCAGGTCAGGACAAAGGCCACGGAAATCAGCAGGAAACTGCGCAGGGCATCGTACCTGAAAATGTAGATGCGGGCAGCTTCCAATTCACCCATAAATTGTCTGAACTGCCCGGCATACTGTGCATTGGCACCGGCCAGTTGCTGATTAAAGATCTGTTGCTCCTGACTTGAATAGAAGCTAAATATGCCAGGGAACATGGCAAAGATCAATGATAATCCCCCGGTTAATCCAAATGCAATCAGTATTTGTTTCTTATTGTTGAGTATCAATTCCGGCTCCTTCAGGAAGCGATCTACCACCATGAAAGCCATCAGCGGGATATTAAAACAGACTATGACCAGGGTCATCTCTACGGCCCGGAACTTGTTGTAAAAGGGAACATGTTCCAGGAAGAAGTGGGAGAGAGCCGGGAAATTATGTCCCCAGGCCAGTAAGATGGAGAGCAGGCTGCTCAGGATGATCCACCACCGCATGGGTCCCCTGATAAGGAGCAGCCCCAACACAAAGAAAAAAACCACAATGGCTCCCGAATAGTTATCTCCCGAAGTGGTGGCCTTGGCCCCCCAGTACTGGTTTTGTCCGGCAATGGTTTCTTTGAATTGCGGACTTACTTTTTCCATGGCCTTTGCATTGGAACCGATGGCCCCTGTCTTCCCCCCTGTCATATTCGGGATCATAAGGGAAAAGGTCTCCGCCTTCCCGTAACTCCAGCCCAGTGCATAATCAATATCCAGACCGGAAGTTTGGTTCTCCTTTCCCATGGTCAGCTCGGGCTTTCCGCGGAGACTCTGTTTGGCGATCTCGTAATTGACCCAGAGGGAGGAGAAGTTGGGTAGCAGGGCAAGGATGGCGGCCACCATCAGTACTGCCGATGCTTTCATAAATTTTGGCAGGGCTTTTTCCCTGATGGCAAAAATCAGCTTGGTAACTATAATAATCAAAGAGATCAACAGTAAATAGTAGGTGATCTGGAGGTGGTTGCTTCCAAGCTCAAGTCCAAGCCCCAATACGAAAAGGAGTCCCCCGAGCACATATTTCCCCCGGTAGGCATTGAGTATTCCTGCAATAACCAGGGGCATAAAGGCGATGGCGTAGGACTTAGTTATATGCCCGACTTCCAGGATAATGATGTTATAAGACGAAAGTGCAAAGGCAATGGCCCCAATAGCGCTGACCCAGGGAGAGAGCCTGAGTGATAGCATCAGTATGTAGAAACAGAGCATATACAAAAACAGGGAGGAGATGGGACTGTTATAGGAAAAACCCAGTCGAAGTACCTTGGAAATGTAACTGAAGACCGTTTGCCTGGCACCGGTGGGCCCCACATGGAAGGCGGGCATTCCATTAAATTGTGAATTGGTCCACTGGGAGTAATTCCCGGTCTCTTCGTGGTATTTACTTAGTTCGTGTTTGATTCCCTGGTACTGAGTCATATCACTCTGGGAAAGCACTTTCCCGTCCAGAATGGGACTCAGATAGGCTACTGAAAGGGTCAGGAATCCGACAATGATAATCAGGTGCGCTTTGGAAAATGTTTTCAACGCTTCGATGATAGCATTTTTCATGATCTGTGAATTAGTCAGCAATGGTTTCAAAGAGGGTTCTCATACTTACTTTTTCCTGGATGATCTCCTGCAACTTGGACCAGTGGATGCGATCCTGTTCCATAGTATCCCTGTAGCGGATGGTTACCGTATCGTCTTCCAGGGTCTGGTGGTCTATGGTGATACAGAAGGGTGTACCAATGGCATCCTGCCTTCTGTAACGCTTTCCAATGGAATCTTTCTCCTCGTACTGACAGTTAAAATCGAACTTCATCTGGTTCATAATTGTACGTGCTTTCTCGGGCAGACCATCTTTTTTGGTCAGCGGGAACACGGCCAGTTTCACAGGAGCCATTGCCGGAGGCAGTTTCAACACCACCCTGGAATCGGCCGATCCGTCTTCTTTGCGAAGGGTCTCCTCGGTATAAGCAGCCGAAATGATCTGCAGGAACATCCGGTCCACACCGATGGAGGTTTCGACCACAAAGGGGACGTAGTTCTTGTTGGTTTCCGGATCGAAATACTGCAGCTTTTTACCCGAGTACTCCTGGTGCGAGCCCAGGTCGAAGTCGGTTCGTGAATGAATACCCTCCACCTCTTTGAATCCAAAGGGGAATTCAAATTCAATATCTGTGGCCGCATTGGCATAGTGGGCCAGTTTGTCATGATCATGGAAGCGGTATTTCTCATCGCCAAAACCCAGGGCACGATGCCATTTCATTCTGGTCTCTTTCCAATAGCTGAACCATTCCAGTTCGCTGCCCGGGGGGACAAAAAATTGCATTTCCATCTGCTCAAATTCGCGCATCCGGAATATAAATTGCCTGGCTACGATCTCATTACGGAAGGCTTTTCCGATCTGTGCAATACCGAAGGGGATCTTCATCCGTCCCGATTTCTGCACATTCAGGTAGTTCACAAAGATCCCCTGGGCGGTTTCTGGCCGGAGGAAGATTCGGTTGGCGCTTTCAGCCGTGGAGCCCATCTCTGTGGAGAACATCAGGTTAAACTGCCTCACATCGGTCCAGTTTTTAGATCCCGAAATGGGGCATACAATTTCTTCGTCAACAATAATCTGCCTTAGTTCCACCAGGTCCGAGTCATTCAGAGCCTTCACAAAACGTTCATGCAGCTTCTCCAGTTTCTCCTTATTGGCCAGTACCCTGGGATTTGTGCTTATAAACTGGGCCTCATCGAAAGTCTCCCCAAAGCGTTTTTTAGCCTTTTCCACTTCTTTTTTAATCTTACCCTCGTATTTAGCCATCTGATCTTCGATCAGCACATCGGCCCTGTACCGTTTCTTGGAGTTTTTGTTGTCTATCAGGGGATCGCTAAAGGCATCCACATGTCCGGACGCTTTCCAGATGGTGGGGTGCATAAAGATGGCAGAATCGAGTCCCACTATATTTTCATGCAGTCTGACCAGCGAGTCCCACCAGTATTTTTTGATGTTGTTTTTTAACTCGACTCCATACTGTCCATAGTCATATACAGCAGCCAGTCCGTCATAAATTTCACTTGATGGAAAAACATATCCATACTCCTTGCAGTGGGCTACTAATTTCTTAAAGAGATCCTCCTGTGCCATTGATTGTAAGATTTTAAGAATTCAAAGAGTCACAAAAGTACATGAAAATGGGTTATTTCCTATATTTGTTCCCAAATAAGAGAGCAAAGCTCATGGAGAAAAAGTATGATTTTCTGGTAATTGGCTCGGGACTTGGGGGATTAAGTTTTGCCCTGAAGGCTGCCGATCATGGTTCCGTTTGTATGATTACAAAATCGGAAATGGAGGAGACCAATACCCGGTATGCCCAGGGGGGGATTGCGGCAGTTACCTATGAACCCGACAGCCTGCAGAAACATGTGGAGGATACTCTGGTGGCCGGTGACCACCTCTGTAATGAGGAGGTAGTCAGGATGGTGGTCAGTGAGGGCCCCGACCAGATTCAAAAGCTGATCCAGTGGGGAACAAAGTTTGACAGGCAATCCAGTGGAAAATACGACCTGGCCCGTGAAGGCGGGCATTCAGAACACAGGATTCTTCATCACAAGGACAACACGGGTCAGGAGATACAGCGTGCACTTTCCGTGCAGGTGCGAAACCATCCGAACATTGACCTGCTGGAGAATCATTTTGCAGTGGACCTGATTACCCAGCATCATCATGGGAAACTGGTCAAACGTCATCTGAACGATATTGAATGTTACGGGGCCTATGTGTTGAATATGGAGAGTCATAAGGTGCTGAGGATACTCTCACGTACCACCCTGCTGGCATCCGGCGGGGCGGGCAATCTGTACTCCACCACCACCAACCCCCCCATTGCCACTGGTGATGGAGTGGCTATGGTATACCGGGCCAAGGGGATTATTGAAAACATGGAATTTGTACAATTTCATCCCACTTCCCTATACAACCCGGGGGAGTCTCCTTCCTACCTGATTACTGAGGCCATGCGCGGCTATGGCGCGATCCTTCGCAACCAGATGGGAGAAAAATTTATGCATAAATATGATTCCCGCGGTAGTCTGGCTCCCAGGGATATAGTGGCCAGGGCCATTGATAATGAATTAAAGGTCCACGGTCATGACTTTGTCTACCTCGATGCCACCCACCTGAAAGGGAACGAACTAAAGGAGCATTTCCCCAATATTAGAGAGAAATGCCAGTCGTTGGGCATTGATATTACCAGGGATATGATCCCGGTGGTTCCGGCAGCGCATTATATGTGTGGAGGAGTGAAGGTGGATATGGATGGGCAGACCTGGATCAAGAGGCTTTATGCCGTGGGGGAAGTGTCTTCGACCGGACTCCATGGAGCAAACCGGCTTGCTTCCAACTCTTTGATTGAGGCCATTGTTTTTGCCGAACGGGCCTGTTTACATGCAGTTGCCAATGTCCCGGAATACCAATTTGCAGAGCAGATTCCGGAATGGGACGATAGTGGCACCACCCATCCGGAGGAGATGGTACTGATTACTCAGAACCTGAAAGAGGTGAAGCAGATCATGACCAACTATGTGGGGATAGTTCGTTCCGATCTGCGATTGGAACGGGCCACGGCGCGACTGGAGATTATTTACCGGGAAACGGAGGAGCTATATAAGAAATCCAAGGTCTCCCAGCGGATCTGTCAGCTGCGAAACCTGATCAATGTAGGTTATCTGGTTATCAAGATGGCCCAGGCCCGTAAAGAGAGCAGAGGACTTCATTACAACCTGGATTATCCCAGGCGCAGCGATCAGGACTAAGATTTATCCCAGAAGCCATCAGCTATTTCGGGCCGAAACTCACCGTACTGCTCCCTGATCTGCTCCAGCAACATAAAGATCTCATCCACATCCAGGGTGGTCAGCAGTTTCAGACGCATCTCCTTAAAATGAGGGAGGCCCTTAAAGTAGTTGGAGAAGTGCCTGCGCATTTCATAGATTCCCACCGGCCCCTCTTTAAACTCCAGTGATTTTTTAAATTGAAGTCTGGCCATATCCACTTTTTCCCCTACGGTGGGTTCAGGCAGTAACTCTCCCGTAAGCAGGTAGTGTTTGATATGCTTAAACAACCATGGTTTTCCAACTGCTGCACGACCAATCATGATGGCATCAACCCCGAATCGGTCAAAGGCCTCTTTGGCCGTCATGGGGTTGGCGATGTCTCCGTTACCGATAATGGGAATATGTATCCTGGGATTCTTTTTAACTTCCCCGATCAGAGTCCAGTCGGCCGTTCCCTTGTACATCTGGGCCCGTGTGCGTCCATGGATGGTAAGTGCAGTAATTCCCAGGTCCTGTAACTGTTCGGCCACCTCCACAATGACCTTGTGTTGTTCATCCCAACCCAGCCTGGTCTTGACCGTTACAGGAAGAGGGGAGGCATCCACAATGGCCCGGGTCATCTCCATCATCAGGGGAATATTGGCAAGCATGCCGGCCCCTGCTCCCCGGTTGGCGATCTTGCGAACCGGACAACCGTAATTGATATCGATGATTTCCGGTGCGGCTTCAACGGCCCTGTGGGTGGCTTCCACCATTGACTCCACTATATGTCCGTATAGCTGAATTCCCATGGGACGCTCGTAGTCGAATATATCAAGTTTCTTAACGCTCTTGGCCCCATCCCTGATGAGTCCGTCTGAAGAGATAAATTCGGTATACATCATATCGGCTCCAAATTTCTTACAGAGGTATCTGAATGAAGGATCGGTAATGTCCTCCATGGGAGCAAGAAATACAGGCTGGTTTCCAAGATCAAGATCTGCTATGCGCATGGTGTAAAACAATTGTAGGAACTAAGGACGCAATTTGCTTTCTTTGTGCCTTAAATCCGCCGCAAAATTACAAAAATTCGTGTCTAAGAAAGCATTGCTTGCAGCTTTGAGGCCCTCAGAGAAGTTTCTGTTCGCTGTGGTGATCCTCTTCATCCTTGGATTGGCCTTCCAGTTTCTGGGGGCTTTCCTGGCAGCCTGGATATATGATTTTCGATTTATGGATGTTCTGGAGCTGGGAGCCTATGATGATCCAAGGTACGTGGCAGCATCAAAATTGATCCAGATACTCGGTTCTATAGGCACCTTTATTGTGCCAGCATTTCTCTTCTCTTATCTTTTCGAAGGAGATCTTTTTTCCTATTACAAATTCCGCAACCAGACTGGTATGCTGCCCATGCTACTATGCGTTTTAATGATGGTTTCGGTAATCCCTTTCATCAATTATATGGCCGAGATCAATATGAAGATGGAGATTCCAATAAGTGCTCTTGATCAGGTACTCAGGACATTGGAGGAGACTGCCGAGGAGATGATGGTGGCCTTCACTGCAACCACCAGTGTGGGCGGACTGCTGGTGAACCTCTTGATGATCGGGGTAATCGCAGCAGTGGGTGAAGAGTTAATATTCAGGGGTTTGCTTCAGCGATTAATGACCGACATGGTCAAGAATGTTCATCTGGCCATCATTATCACTGCCCTGCTTTTCAGTGCTTTTCATTTTCAGTTCTACTCATTCCTGCCACGCTTTGTGCTTGGGCTTGTACTTGGCTATCTGATGTTTTACGGACGATCTATCTGGTATCCCATTCTGGCCCACTTTGTGAATAATGCCATGGGGGTGATCTATTATTATTATAATTCAAGGGGAAGTGCCGATGATATGCTGGAAGAGATTGGAACAAGTACACTGATTCCTGTGGCAGCAGTAGTCAGCCTGGCACTGTTTTTCTTCTTCGGATTGCTCTGGTATAACCTGTTGGGACGCGATTCTAGCCAATTTCCTCAGCCCGGTGAGACTGAAAGATAGTAGGATTGCTTAATTCATTTTTCCGAAATACATACACCAATCCATATTCCGTAGCTTTTTCCCTGCGCATCTCTTCGGGCAGATCCTCATAGGTTTTTTCCACCTCGTTCCAGATCTGCTGAATCACACTATCAACCTGTGACCTTTTCTCATTCAACTGCTCTTGTGCACGATGACTCCTGTCCTTCAGACTTTTTTGATAATGATGGTATTCCATAAACTTATCGAAATGAACCTTCAGCACAGCAATGGTTGGATTGGTTATTGGGTTCATCCCTTTATCTCGCCGTTTCTTCTCACCATCGATCAGTTTACTTCCCCACTCGATTACTTCCTCCTCGGATGAAAGGGAGGGAAGCTTTCGTTCGCTCTCATCAAACCCAAAATACTGCCTGGTTTCAGCATTCAGTTCGCTCCGTGTAATGGCCATATTCACCACCTGGATAAAGTGAGAAATATAAAGACGGACCTTTTTTAGTCGTTTCTGGTATTCTTTATTTTTCTCCGCCTGGAGGTTCAGGGAGTTTTTATGTTCATAGATTGCGCCTTCGAAAAGCGGAAGTACTCCGTTTATTTTCCGGAAGGAATTTGCACTGAATGCCAGTTTAAAGGGGGGAAGGTCTTTTCCTTTTGAGTAGGCCGACTTCAAAGATTTCAGCCGTGCGGAGTCTGTGTTGGGTAAACGGCGATAAGGCATGTTAGTAAAAATGTTGATAATCGGTTGATAAATGACTTTTCATCTGCGAATATAGGAAAATATTTAGTCCATGCAACACTATTCGCAATTTTATACGCTTTGTGTATGAAAAGGTTAACAAATTATTGAAGAATTTGCTTTTGTTCCATAAAAACCCCGGGTTTCTTGAGTATTAAACGGAAGAAGCAGATAAACAAATTGAAGGATTTTAACCGTTTATCAAAAATTGAGGCTATTTTTATTCTTTAAAAAAAACTTAACAAAAAACCAAGATACTATGTTTGCAAAAGAAGTTTACCGGGAGCGAAGACGTATGTTACGTGAATTAGTGGGTGAAGGTCTGATTCTCTTTCCCGGGAATGAGGAGAGTGCCATGAATTACAGGGCCAATACCTATCATTATCGGCAGGATAGCAGCTTCTTATACTTTTTTGGAATCGATAAACCAGGCTTTTATGGGGTATGTGATGTGGATGCAGGAGTGGATACTCTTTATGGAGACGACTTTGCCATTGACGATATCATATGGATGGGGGAACAGCCTTCGGTGAGTGAACTGGCAGCGAAAGTTGCAGTGGAATCATCAGGCCCCCTGAAGGACCTGGCAGGGCTTATGACACTGGCCATGCAGTCGGGCCGAAAAGTTCATTTGCTTCCCTCCTACAGGGGCGATCAAGTGGTGAGCCTCTCCAGGTTATTTGACGTGAATGGCGAAGAGTTGGTTAAACTGGAGTCACAGAAGCTCATCGCAGCTGTGGTGAAACTTCGTTCCATCAAGGATTCTTATGAGATCAGTGAAATTGAGAAAGCTGTGGAAGTTGCCGGGATCATGCATACCACAGCCATGAAGATGGCCTTCCCGGGAAATTACGAAAGAGAGTTGGCCGGGGCCATTGAAGGGATCGCGCTTTCGCACGGCGGGCCTGTTTCTTTTCCTGTGATATTAAGTATGGACGGACAAACTTTGCATAATCATTACCATGGCAATGAGCTCACCGAAGGAAGATTGGTTGTTTGTGATGCCGGAGCGGAAACAGCTATGGGCTATGCCAGTGACATTACCAGAACCTGTCCGGTGGGAGGAAAATTTTCCGCACAGCAAAAGGAAATTTATAACATTGTGTTGAAGGCAAATACAGAAACCATCCAGGCCTCCATTCCCGGGAGGACCTACAGAGAGGTTCACCTGATGGCTGCAAAGATTATAGCCGGGGGACTGAAAGAGCTGGGTATTATGAAGGGCGATCTGGATGAGGCAGTGGCAGCAGGTGCTCATGCCCTGTTTTTTCCACACGGATTGGGGCATATGCTTGGACTTGATGTGCACGATATGGAAGGACTGGGTGAAAACAATGTGGGGTACAACCAGCTTCTGAAAAGAAGTGATCAGTTTGGACTGGCCTACCTGAGGCTGGGCCGCCAACTGGAACCCGGATTTGTGATTACCAATGAGCCTGGCTGTTATTTCATCCCTGCACTGATCGATCAATGGAAGGGTGAAATGAAGCATACGGATTTCATTAACTATGACCAGGTAGAAAAGTATCGTGGATTTGGGGGAATCCGGATCGAGGACGATGTGCTGATTACCGATACAGGAAGCAGGGTACTTGGAACACCCATCCCCAAAACAGTGGATGAGGTCGAGGCCACCATGAACTCATAAAACAATTCTATTGTCAAAGACTAGCCATGAAATACTCCCTGTTCAGTCTGGCGATATTGGTGAGCTTGATTCCCTTGGGACATTCTGCTTCGCAGGCTCCTGTGTTGGTGCAGCTCCCAAAGCCCAGTTCATCCATCTTTGTTACCATCTCCAGGGCACGTTTTCGGGCCTCCACCTTCCCCTGAGGAAGCAGCGTGAGGTGTGAGATCTTGGCTCCTACAAAGAGCATGGCCGATGCATTTTTGCAGGCTGCTACACAGGCTCCGCAACCGATACAGGCAGCAGCATCCATGGAGAGCTCTGCATATTTCTTTTTGATCGGTGTGTTGTTGGCATCCGGTGCACTACCCGTATTAACTGAAACATAGCCCCCTGCCTGTATCAGCTTGTCAAAAGCACTACGATCCACCATCAGGTCCTTAATCACCGGAAAGGCCCTTGCTCTCCAGGGTTCAATTACAATGGTATCGCCATCTTTGAATTTCCGCATATGGAGCTGGCAAACGGTAATCAGCGAATCGGGACCATGAGGTCTTCCATTGATATACATGCTACAGGCTCCGCAGATTCCTTCCCTGCAGTCGTGGTCATAAACAACAGGTTCTTCATCTTTGGAGATCAGCTCTTCATTCAGGACATCCAGCATCTCCAAAAAGGAAGAGTCGGGCGAAATATTGCTGAGTCTGTAATTCACAAATTTACCCCTGCTGTTGGGATCTTTCTGGCGCCAGATTTTCAGTTTCAGGTTCATGGCAGATCTTCTATTATTTATAATTTCTTTGTTTCACTTCAATGTTTTCAAACTTCAGGACTTCTTTATGAAGCATGGGCTCTTTATCATCTCCCTTATATTCCCAGGCAGCCACATAGGTAAAATCCTTGTCATTACGCAGCGCCTCTCCCTCTGCAGTCTGATACTCCTCCCTGTAGTGACCTCCGCAGGATTCTTCCCTGTGAAGTGCATCAAGGGCCATAAGTGCTCCCAGTTCAAGGAAATCGGCCAGGCGGCTGGCTTTCTGCAGCTCCGGGTTCAGGTCGTTCAGTTCTCCGGGGATTTTCACATCCATCCAGAATTCATCTTTAAGCTGTTTTATCTCCTCCCTGGCTTTTTGCAGTCCTTCTTTGTTCCGGGCCATTCCCACGTATTCCCACATGATTTTCCCCAGCTTCTTATGAAGGGTGTCCACGGTCAGGGTCCCGTTTACAGCCATTAGTTTTTTCAGCTGTTCCTGAACTTCCTTTTCTGCTGTATCAAATTCCAAAATATCAGTCTTGAATCGGGGGGTATTGATCTCATCAGCCAGATAGTTCTGGATGGTGTAGGGCAGCACGAAATATCCATCGGCCAGTCCCTGCATCAGGGCCGAAGCTCCCAGGCGGTTGGCTCCATGATCGGAGAAATTGGATTCGCCCGTGGCGAAGAGCCCGGGAATGGTGGTGTGCAGTTCATAATCGACCCAGATACCACCCATAGCATAATGAATGGCCGGATAGATCATCATGGGAACCTTATAGGGATTTTCGTCGGAGATCTTTTCATACATCTGGAAAAGGTTGCCGTACTTGGCTTCAATCACATCTTTTCCCAGTCGAGCGATGGCATCTTTAAAGTCGAGGAACACAGCCAGACCGGTTGAATTGACTCCGTAACCGGCATCGCAACGTTCCTTGGCAGCGCGTGAAGCCACATCTCTTGGAACCAGGTTTCCGAATGCAGGGTAACGTCTCTCCAGGTAGTAGTCACGATCTTCCTCAGGAATATCCACACCCCTGATTTCACCTTTCTGCAATCGCAGTGCATCCTCCTTCTTTTTCGGAACCCAGATGCGTCCGTCGTTCCGCAAGCTTTCACTCATTAAGGTGAGTTTGCTCTGGTATTCACCGTGCACTGGAATACAGGTCGGGTGAATCTGTACATAGCAGGGATTTCCAAAGAGAGCACCTTTCTTATAACACTGCCAGGCAGCGCTGGCATTGGCACCCATGGCCATGGTGGAAAGGAAGAACACGTTCCCGTATCCTCCTGATGCCAGCACCACTGCATGTGCACTGTATCGTTCCAGTTTACCTGTGATCACATCACGGGCGATAATGCCTCGTGCTTTTCCATCGATCTTGACCAGGTTATACATCTCCATTCTCGGATACATCTCCACATTGCCTTTTTTCACCTGACGGCTTAGCGCCTGGTATGCACCCAGGAGAAGCTGTTGTCCTGTTTGGCCCCGTGCATAAAAGGTCCGGGAAACCAGTGCCCCTCCAAAGGAACGGTTGTCCAGCGTTCCTCCGTATTCGCGGGCAAAGGGAACGCCCTGGGCAACACACTGGTCGATGATATCGTTGCTCACCTCTGCAAGCCTGTATACATTGGCTTCCCGAGAACGATAGTCACCTCCCTTGATCGTATCAAAAAAGAGGCGATAGGTACTGTCACCATCGTTCTGATAATTCTTTGCTGCATTGATTCCCCCCTGGGCCGCAATACTATGAGCCCGCCTGGAGCTATCCTGGTAGCAGAAGGATTTTACTTTAAATCCCATCTCGGCCATGGAGGCTGCAGCTGCAGCACCGGCCAGGCCGGTCCCTATCACAATCACATCCAGTTTCCTTTTGTTGGCCGGGTTGACCAGGTTCTGGTTGGATTTGTAGTTTGACCATTTTTCAGCCAGGGGTCCTTCGGGTATCCTGGATTGTAGCTTTACCATA
>JAOZQY010000229.1 GCA_029931975.1 Bacteroidales bacterium
TTGAAGAATTATACCAACTGGACCGATGTACCTGATACGGCTTTTTCAAACCTGGTTAAGCTTGGTGTGGTTCTGGATGAAGTTATCGAGGAGTTTAAGATGGATGCCATTGCTATCAGGTGCTGGCTCGAACTTGAGAAGCAGTTGAAGGTGGCACCCTGTGTTTTGTTAAGTGAACTTAATGACAGGGGTATCCCTGCTGCCTGCGAACTGGATGTTTGCAATGCTGTTGTCATGCATGCATTATCCCTTGCCTCAGGAGAGCCGGCCACCGTTCTCGACTGGAACAATAACTTTGGCGAGGAAGAGGATAAATGTATATTGTTTCACTGCGGACCGGTTCCACAGTCTCTTATGACAGCGAAAGGACAGATCATTGACCATCCTATGTTTGCCAAGGCATTAGGTGCAGGATGCGGTTTTGGTTGTAATGTTGGCAGGATAGCGCCCAATTCAATTACTTATTCCAGCGCTGTTACGAAAGATGGGAAACTCGAGTTTTATATTGGTGAAGGAGAGATCACCCCGGATGTCATACCTGAGGGGTATTTCGGATGTGCGGGGGTAGTTCAGATAAACAATCTTCAGGAGCATCTGAAAACAATTGGATATGGAGGTTACAGGCATCATGTGAGTGTTACAGCGGGACATGTGAAAATTGCTATTGAAGAAGCATTCAGGAATTATTTAGACTATCAGTTTAATTCATTCGATTAGATTTCATGAAGAAGCGTATCATTCAATTTGGTGCGGGAAATATTGGGAGATCCTTTATTGGCCAGTTGTTCTCCAGGGGGGGGTACGAAGTTGTCTTTGTTGATGTGGACCAGGAATTAATCAACTGTCTGAATGCTGAAGGTCAGTACAATGTTATTATTAAAGATCATTCAAAATCCGACCTGACTGTAGTAGTTGGTAATGTTTCTGCAATTCATTTCGATGAAACTACAAAACTTTCAGAAGCAATTGCTGAGTCAGCAATTATTTGTACATCGGTTGGCAAAGTAGCTGTTCCGTATATCATTCCCGTCATTGCGAAAGGATTAAAGGCCAGATTTGAGAGGTATCCCGATCTTCCGGCAGACATTATAATAGCCGAAAACATTAGAAATGCCCCTGAGATCTTCAAGAGAGGCCTGAAAAGCTTTCTGCCTGAAGAGTATCCTTTTGATGAGCTGATCGGACTTATTGAAACAAGTATTGGTAAGATGGTACCGATAATGAAGCAGGAGGACTTAGAAGCTGATAGGTTGCAGGTATTTGCTGAACCCTATAATTCACTGATAGTCGATAGTCAGGGATTTAAAAGTCCAATTCCGGAGATAGAGGGACTTGCTCCAAAAGATAATATTAAGGCATGGGTCGACCGAAAATTGTTTATCCATAATTTAGGACATGCTGCAACAGCCTATTTTGCAAATCATTATTTCCCCGATTTAAACTTCTGCTGGGAAGCTCTGGAAATTGATGCTATTCGTATCCGGGTGAGAGATTGCATGCAGGAGGCTGCTTCTGCTCTTCTAATGGAGTATCCGGATACATTTACAGCACAACATCTTACAAACCACATTGATGATCTTCTCTGGCGTTTCAGTAACCGGCCTCTTGGTGATACAATTTTCAGAGTTGGGAGAGACTTATACAGGAAGTTGGGTAAAGATGACAGGCTTGCAGGTGCCCTGTTGCTTGCCCGAAAGCACAATCTCAGATTCGATACAATTGCCCGGGCATACCTCTATGCTGTTCAGTTTGATGCCGGGAATGAAGATGGAGCAAGGGATGAATCGGATATTGATTTCGCAGCCAGATACGGTAGAGATTCTTTAACGACTGTATTGCAGGAAGTGTCCGGTTTCTCTGTCAATGAGCTGAGAGAAAAGTCAATTATTAATTATTTCAGTGAGCTGGAAGAAAATATGAAAAGCAGATGAGTTATCTGGGGCTTGACATCGGAACAAGTGGATGCAAAGCTGTCATCTATGAGCATGATGGAACCGTACTTTCTTCATTTTTCAGGGAATATTTGCTTAAGGCACCTCATCCGGGTTGGTCAGAATTGGATTCCCGGGAGGTCATAGATAGCTGTTTCCAGGTAATCAGGGAAGCTGTTAAGGACTCAGCAGGTTCACCAGTTAAGGCGATTGGCATATCAAGCCAGGGGGAGGCTTTTACACCTGTTGGAAAAGATGGAGAGCTGCTTGCAAGTGCCATGGTATCTTCTGACAGCAGGGCCGAAAAGAGTGTAAGTGAATTTTGTGAGCTGTTCGGGAGGAAGAAATTGTATCATATTACTGGTCATACAGCCTCCCCGATGTTTACACTTTTTAAACTCATATGGCTCAGGAAAAATAGTCCGGAGATTTGGAGCAGAAGTAATGCCTTCTATTGTTTTGAAGAGTTGATGCATCTCAAGCTTGGTATTGAGCCGGCCATCAGCTGGCCTCTGGCCGGCAGAACAATGTTGTTCGATATTGAAAGACACTCATGGAGCAGGGAGATTCTGAATGCGATTGATTTGCCGGAGAAGAGGCTTGCAAGGCCTCTTCAAAGTGGAACAATTGCAGGGATTATCCCGGACAAAATTGCTGTTGGACTTGGCCTGGGAAGCGGGGTTAAGGTAGTGACCGGCGGTCATGATCAGACTGTCGGAGCTCTTGGCGCAGGCATTGTTGAACCGGGAAAATCTATGTATGCAACGGGAACGGTTGACTGCTTCTGTCCGGCTCTTTCAGAGTTCAGTCAAAGTGAAGAACTCTATGCCGGGAACCTCTGCTGCTATGATTTCCCTTTGCCTGAAACATATACAACAGTGGCATACAGTTTAACCGGGGGAAATATTCTCAAATGGTTTCGGGACGAATTTGGTCAGAAAGAGATAAAAGAGGCAGTAATAGCTGGAAAAGATCCTTACTCATTGCTGCTTGATCGAATGCCTGATGAACCCACCAGTCTGCTTGCATTGCCCTATTTTACACCATCAGGCACACCTTATTTCGACATAAACACACGAGGTGCGGTCACCGGATTAAGACTTTCAACAAGCAGGTATGAATTTATGAAAGCGCTGCTGGAGGGAGTGGCCTATGAAATGCGCTTAAATCTTCAGTTAATGGAGGGGTCCGGAATGATTATCAATGAGTTTGTTGCAACAGGTGGTGGTGCCAGAAGTGTGAAGTGGACCCAGTTGAAATCCGATATCCTTAATAAACCCATTTCGATTACCGGTGTTGAAGAGACAGGCTGCTTTGGAGCTGCCATGCTTGCATGCAGCGCTGATAC
>JAOZQY010000230.1 GCA_029931975.1 Bacteroidales bacterium
GCAATGAAATCTACATCCATTTCTGAAAGAGACTTACCTAAAACCATAGCTTCTGCTGACTTCATACGGACAGGAGTGGGCGCCACTGCGCCGTAGACAATCTTTATATCGATAATCTTGCCCTCATCATCTTTGGTCATGCTCATGGCCATATTCACTATGGCAATGTCCACAACTGTTCGTCCGTGCTTTAAAAAACATGTGGCGGTATTATTGCCGGGTATAGGTACACTTACCTCTGCAAGAATCTCGTTATCCTTCAAAACCGTTTTATTCACATGAAGAAAAAACTCTTCACCCTTAACCCAGCGGTCTCCTGATGAACCAACCAGTTTAAATTCACTATCCAATGCCAAAAGGGGTGGAGCCATATCCGCCGATGGTGCGGCGTGACAAAGGTTTCCTCCAATAGTGGCGGTAGTACGAATTCCCGGAGTTGCCAATTCCGCAGCAGCCTGACGAACAATCTCCAATTTCCCGGAAAACACCTCGGAACGTTCAACCGAAACTACCCTGGTCAAAGCGCCGATGGTTACAGTGTCCTCATTCTTATTGATATACTCAAGATCGGATAAAAAAGACAAATCAATACAGTAATCCAAATTTAGCTTATTCTTCTTTAACAGAACCAATAGATCGGTTCCGCCTGCCCAGTACCTGGCGTTATCGCCGTACTCTTCTTTCATTTTAATGGCTTCAGAAATATTCTCTGGCCTTAGATAGGCAAAATTTTTCATTCAGACATTCTCCTTATTTTTTTTAAGTGCAAAAAGACTTGCTGCTGACAGCTTAGTTTTCATAAGACTCTAATAAATTGTAACCCAAAATTGGTGGGAAGAAAATTATTCAAAAGTATGAAAATTGCTAAACGTACTACTAAAGCATTAGAGTAAATTCTTAGCAAAAAGTCTTTTCATTAGTTTGATTCTGCTTTCGCCAATACCATACCGGCAAGCATATACATAATTACATAGACAATTGTGCGGTAAATTACCTGAGAACCTGGAGGAATACAGATAAACGAGAATCCTGTAACCCCTCTTTTCCCAATTTCGTGTGCCAATCGGATAATCTCATAATCGCTCAAACCAATTGGTTCAGCGAGTTCTCCCAGGATGTCAGCCGAGGCAGGTCCGGCACCCCCAAGAACATCCATATCGAAATGAGCGTAAACAGCATTCGTATTTTCATAAGCATAAGAAATATTTTGTGCTATTTTTTCGATTCCCATCTGCCTGACTTGCCACATGGAATAAAAATGAGCACCTTGATCCAAAAACCAGCGTACACGATCCTTTATCTCAAGCATACCACGCTCACCAATCTCCACAAGATCTTTGGGATGGATATTCCCATGAGAGTCGTACATCTTCTGTTTCCAGTTGGCTGCCCCCGCTATTCGAGGATCATAAGTATCTTCATCTATTGGATTAATATCCCAATGAGCATCAAGGCTTACCACCCCGACATTTCCCTTTGTATGCTCGGCAATCGGCTTGGCAATGGCATAAGAACTACAAGGAGAATTCTGTCCAATAACAATGGGCACTGCACCAACATCAAGCACATCGTTGACTTTCTGCTCCATAGAAGCTTGTGCCTTAAGAATTTCCTCCGGATTTTTTTTCCCAAAAGGAGGTAATTCAAAATCCGGGTTTCCATAGTCAACCACTTTTAGATGTTCAAAGACATCCAGATTAAAATCTGTAATATATCCTGTCCGGTAATGAAGCGATTGCTGACGCACTCGCTTTGCAGCAAAGGCCCATTATTCTTTTTTAACACCCCATAATTCTTTATCAGGACCAGCTACATAGGAACTGCCAATTATAACAACATCAGCTCCTTCGAGATCCTTTGCGGTTTTTGCATGAGGCACACCCATAAAAGTGGGCATGTCTTCAGTAATCATTACAGGCTCTTTAGGCCAAAAAAAATTGTTTTTTATTTCTTCCCATGTTGGATATTTCATTAATTTGTCTCCTTTTTATTAAGTTGCTGCTATATAACGGTTATTTTAACCATTGCAGAGCAATATCTGTATAAACGTCGGTTATTTCCTTCATCTTTGATACATAACAATATTCATCGGTTTTATGAGCCATTTCAGCTTCTCCCGGTCCGAGAATAAGAGTAGGAGGATAACCATATGCTGAAGTAAGTACAGATCCATCAGTAAAAAAATTTACCCCTTTTGGCACTATTTTCTGCTTTAGATACTGTTCCATAATTACGAAAACTTTTTGTACCCAGTCATTATCAAGGGGTGTTGAAACCCCGTCCAGATTCAGAATAGTCTTGAGTTCTACATCACTTCCAAGGAATAGCTTCAATTCATCAATAACTTCCTGCCCACGCTGCCCTGGTATCGATCTGATATCGACTTCCATACTTACCAGATCGGGCACTGAGTTTATATTAAGTCCTCCTGAAATTGTTCCTATATTCAGCGTTGGTTCTCCGAGAATGGGATGTTGATTTTGGCCATTAAACTTGTAATTTGCCAACTTGTCTATTATCAAGGCAGATTTATTAATCGCGTTAACTCCCTCTTCCGGCATTGACCCGTGGGCTGTTACACCTCGGATTATTGCTTCAAGCCAAACCGCCCCCTTGTGAGCTACCAGAGGATAGTTTGAAGTGGGCTCTGTTATAACAATCGCTCCTGCCTCACCAAGAGCATTACCCAACTCTGCCATATATTTTGAGCCTTCGCATCCTGTTTCTTCGCCAGCATTGATAACCAGGGTAATACCGGCTTTTCTGTCCCTCTCTCCTGCCATTCTTAGAGCAGCAATTACCATGGCAGCTATCCCGCTTTTCATATCGGAACTGCCCCTTCCAAACATCTTGTCTCCCTCAATTTCTCCTTTAAAGGGATCTTTCTCCCAGGGAAGAGCTCCCAAAGGAACAGTGTCAATATGTCCTGTAAAACAAAGAGGCAAACCATCTCCCCGTCCTTCTATTTTTGCAACAAGTGATGTTCTCCCTCGGGCAAAATCATAGTAATCAATAGTAAATCCACTTTCCTCAAGAATCTTTCCCAAATACCGGGCACATTCATCCTCATTACTGAGAGGATTTATTGTGTTAAAATTCAACAGTTGCCGGGTCAGAGAAACTGTATTTAATAATTTTTCCATGAAAACTCCTTTATAATCTCAACTACCCACCTAAGGTTCGATTGCTTCATCTGTCAATCAAATGACAAGCGGCCTGATGACCCTCTTCAAAAGAATACATGGATGGGGCTATTGTTTTGCATTTTTCA
>JAOZQY010000007.1 GCA_029931975.1 Bacteroidales bacterium
GAGCAGTACTAATTGCCCGTGAGCTTTTTTCAAGGCTATTTAAAAGATACTTCTTTCGATATGTCAATCTTATTGAAGACTTTAGGTGACTATTGCATTGGGGAACCACCTCTTACCATTCCGAACAGAGAAGTTAAGCCCAATTGCGCCGATGGTACTGCGTATTGTGGGAGAGTAGGTCGTCGCCTATCTTATTTAATCCCATCCGCCACAAGCGGATGGGATTTTTTTGTAGGTCTTTTTAACAATTCAGGTAAGGGGAAGGGATATTTGGTGAGGAAACCTAAGCTGGTGTAGCCAGGTTCAGTTACGAACTAAATATCCCTTCCCCTCTTAATAACTTGTTTGTTTCTAAAGAGGTAAATAAGAAATAAATCCGTGCCTGCGTTATAACTTAGTATTTCATAGCACATTCGCTTGTGAGGAGATTTTATTACATATTTTTATTACTTTTTTTTACTTCCGTATTTACATACGGACAAGTGATAGACACAACCAGGAAGATCAATACCTGGATGTTGAAGCATAACTATACCCGTTTCGAAGAGGTTCTGCTTGATACCAACACACATCAGTTAGAGCGAGATTACAATCCGATACATAAGGAAGGATTTTCTTATGAATCTACTGGGATTCTGGCACATGCCGTGAACCATGTAGATTTTATGCTGCGCCCCGATCCATCCACTTTCCTGTTTGGCAGAGCCTGGGACCCCTACCTTAAAACACCGGAGCGAACCATATTCTTCAATACCAAAACACCTTTTACCGCACTCAGTTATTCTACTAATCTTTTTATCAATAAGGCGCCTGAAGAAAATATAGCGGTTTTACATACACAGAATGCATCTCCTTACACCAACTTTGGAATTGATTTCAATATTCTGGCTGGTAAACCTTTTTATACCAACCAGGAGACCCGGGCGACTCGTGTGGGCTTGTTCGGAAGCCATGCAAAGAACAGGTATAGCATTTTTGGCACCTTTTATTATAATAATTTTAATGCCAGTGAAAATGGCGGAATTACGGAGGTAGATTCATTTCTGCTAGGTACAAAAGATGATTGGTGGCTTTATGAAGTGAATCTTGAGGCGGCTAAATCTCAATACAGGAACTGGTCATTTTTTACCACTCAGAAATATAATTTGGTGGAGAGACAGACCTCCACAGACAGTCTGGGTAATACAAGTTCCCATGGGAAGACGCTCTCTTTATCCCACCAGCTTTTGATAAAGCGGCAGATTAAAGCCTACCATGATGTGGTCGATCTCGATTCAATCTCTCCGGTTTACAGCAACTATTATTACGAGTCGCCAATTGCCTTTGACTCCGCTTCGGAGGATAAAATCTCCAATGTTCTACAGGTAATCCTTGGCGATCCTGATTATGATAAGATTTCGGCAAGGATCCAGGCAGGACATGAATTCAGACGATTTGGAATGCTTTCACCTGTACCAAAGAAGGTTTTTTCCCATTTGGATGCCATTCCAGGTGACCCCCCTGAGGTGGACTTTGTCTTCAGGGATTCTGCTGTTGCAGGTTTCAATAATGCTTATTACAATGATCTCTATCTTGGCTTTCACCTGGCCGGTCCAACCACAGGAATCTGGGATTGGGTCATTGACGGAAAGTACTACCTGCTGGGATACAATCAGAACGATTTTAATCTGCACGCCACTTTTTCCAGGGAGCTTGGAGGAAAGACAGACCTGGGCCTGAGAGGAAGCTTTGAATCGATGCGTCCACATTATTTTACCAATCACTATTCATCCTCGTTTTTTGAGTGGGATCACGATTTTCCCTCCACACTCAGAATCAAGGGAGAGGCTTTTATTCTAAGTGATGAACTTGAAACAGATATCAGGCTGGGGGCAGCTTATATCTCCAACTATATATATTGGGATCAGGATGCCATGCCGCAGTTATACGATCAGGACATTCTGGTACTGTCAGCTCATTTAGCAAAACATTTTAAATTCTCAGGTTTCAACTCAGACACCAGGTTACTGGTACAGTATACTACAGCAGATGAGGTTCTTAGTCTGCCTATAGCTAGCGTGTATACATCCAACTACTGGAAACAGTCGCTCTTTAAAGGAGCCCTGGTTGCAGATTTGGGATTTGATCTCAACTATACGACCAAATACCGGGCCAGTGCATATATGCCTGCCACCGGAATCTTTCATCTTCAGGAGGAGGCTGATGTGGGTGGATACCCCTTCCTGAATGTATTTCTTTCGTTTCGCGTAAAAACGGTGCGTATGGTTTTCTCCTACAACAATGTGCTGCTTGGACTTGGACCTGTGGGGAATAACTTTTTCACCTCCTACTCTTATCCCATGAAGCCCCGGAATTTCAGGCTTGGGCTGGTGTGGTACTTCTATGATTGAAAGCCTAAAATACAGAGCACAACTCATCTTACTGCTGGTTCCCCTGGCTCTCTTCCCGGGATCATGTAATCGCAGTGGAGAACCCAGGTTTCGCGATGTGGACCAGATGAAACCAGAGCGGGTTTATAACATGGATCTTATTAGGCAAAGAGGTGTTCTTAAGGTGGTTACAGAATACAACTCCATCAGTTATTTTATCTACCGTGGTCAGCCTCTGGGATTTCAGTATGAAATGTTGCAGGAGCTGGCAAACTATATGGATCTTGCCCTGGAAGTAAGTGTGTGCAATGATCTTGACAGGAATTTTAGTGATCTGCAGGAGGGATACGTGGATATGATTGCCATGAACCTGACCATTACATCAAAAAGAAAGAAAGAGCTTGCATTTACCGCACCACTCCTTCAAACCAGGCAGGTACTTGTGCAGAGAAAGCCCCTGCAATGGGAGCTTATGAATTCTAAGCAGCAAGAGTCTTCCGTACTCCGTAACCAACTGGACCTGGATGGAAAGGTTGTGTATGTGCAGGCCGGATCTGTATATGAAGCCCGCTTGCGTTCTTTATCCAATGAGATTGGCGGTGGGATCGATATCAGGACAGTGAATCTTGAATCGGAACAGTTGATCCAGCGAGTGGCACTGGGAGAGATTGATTATACCGTTTGTGATGAGAACGTGGGCCTTGTGAATACCACCTATTTTCCACAGCTGGATGTGGGAACGGCCATTTCTTTTCCCCAGAATGTTGCCTGGGCGGTCCATCCCGGTTCCGACAGCCTTAAAAGAGTGATTGACCAATGGGTCACAGATTACCGGAAGACCAGTCGTTATGCAATTTTGTACAACAAGTATTTCAAAAACAGGCATGCTTACAGGAACATCCACAGTGAGTATTATACCCTGGGAAGTGGAAAAATTTCACAATTCGATGAGGTGATCAGGAAGGAGAGTGATCGCATTGGATGGGACTGGAGACTTATGGCGTCTCTTATTTACCAGGAATCGAGATTCAACTCTGATGCAGTTTCCTGGGCCGGGGCATTTGGATTGATGCAGATGATGCCGGTGACAGCAAAAAATTATGGAATTACCCGGGATTCATCACCGGCGGAGCAGATCAGGGCAGGTGCCAGTTTTATCAAATGGCTTGATGATCGTTTGATTGATGTGATCACAGACAGGGATGAACGGATTAAATTTATCCTGGCTTCCTATAACATTGGACTGGGACATATTCAGGATGCCAGGAGACTGGCGGAACGCTATGATGACGATCCCAATATATGGCACGGAAGCGTAGAAGAATGGTTGTTGAAGAAAGCCGATCCGGAATATTATACCGATCCGGTTGTGCGCTATGGATTTGCGCGTGGAATAGAGACCTATAACTATGTGAAAGATATTTTGGAACGCTATGAACACTACAAAAACATCCTGAATGATGATGCTATTGCAGTCTGGCGGCCAATTGAAGAACTTCGCTCAGCATCATGGCAGTAGCACCCCAGATTTTTTCGTTTTTCAAGCTGTAGAATGGGACCTCCATGGATCTTCCTTGGTGCTTATGTGTTTCTGATCCGCTGTTGGCTGGATATGGCAATGCAGCAAGTAGTGCTTCAATGACATACCGAACCTCCACAGGGCCAGGATAGCAGCCTTTATTTAACTAATTAAAGCGGATGCTCTTGTCAGGAGAGATCCGTGCGATGATTCCTGAAGGAATCAGCAGAAATAGGAAGGTGATAAGCAAGGTTCCTGCATTGAGTAAGAGCAGATGACCCAGGTTCAGGTTGATGGGTACTGTATCCAGGTAGTAGGAGGTGGGATCGAGCGATATAAGTCCCAGGTATTTCTGTGCCAGGCAGATGAGCACTCCGAACAAGTTTCCCCACAACAGACCCACCAGGGTCAGGTAAGCCGACTGGTACATGAATATTTTACGTATCGAGACGTTATCTGTGCCCAGTGCTTTCAGAATCCCAATCATATTGGTTCGTTCCAGGATCAGGATCAGCAGTCCGGAAATCATATTAAAACCGGCCACCACCAGCATCAGTATAATCAGGACAATCACATTCATATCCTGAAGGTTCAGCCAGTCAAATATCTGTGTGTTTTTCTCACGGATGTTTTCCACCCTTAATCGGCTGCCATCAGCCAGGAATTCAAAACCGACCTGTTCCCTGACTGTCCCTGTAAGTTCCGGCAAATCGTCCATCTTATCGATAAGCACCTCATATCCGCTTACCTCTCCGTTTCGCCAGTCGTTCAGGCGTTGTACCTGCTTGATATCTGCAAAGATATAAAGCTGGTCAAACTGCTCCAGGCTGGTATTAAAGATGCCGCTGATGGTAAATGTTCTGGCTCGTGGAGGGTCCTGTATGAAGTACATAGTAAAACGTTCGCCCACACCCAGTTTCAGCAGTCTGGCTGTGGAGCTTGAGAGTACAACACTGTTGCTTCTCACGGTATCACTGACAGTGAAAATTTCCCCCTCCGTCAGGTGCTTTTCAATGAAAGACCAATCGTAACTTTGATCAATGCCCTTCAGAACAGCCCCATGAATTTCTTCACCGGTTTTTATAATTCCGGCTTTAATGGCAAAAGCTTGTACATTTTTAATCCCTTTTATCTCCCTGATCTGTGCTATACTTTCCAGTTTGCCCGGAACTGGTGCCGTTTCGTAGGAGAGATTCGAATCCATATTCTGGATCTGTATATGGGCACTGAATCCGGTTACTTTAGCGGAGATTTCCTTTTTAAAACCTGTGATTATGGCTACTGCCACGATCATCACAGCCAGGCTTAGCGCAATACCAAAAATAGCAATGCCTAGAATGGAACGAGAGAAGCTGCGGCCCTCACGCCTGCTGCCGATCATTCGGCGAACGATAAATAATTCGGTATTCAATGATTATTAATTCAGTTTTTCAAATGTAACCATCTTTTAGCTATTTTTAGGCGATGAGCAGACTGTTGATATCCACATTCTTTCTCGTGAGTGGATTGGTGGCATCGTGTTCCGCTGAGACCCTTCCGGTGCGATGTGGTGCGGATCGGATGGACCATTACCTGCATTTGATAGAAGGAAAGCAGATTGGCATTGTTGCCAATCATACATCGCTTGTAGGAAATAGACATCTGGTGGACACCCTGATTGCCAGCGGAGTGGGGAGGGGCCAGATTGTGAAAGTGTTTGCACCGGAACATGGATTTCGTGGAGACCATGCTGCCGGGACAAAGATTGAAGATGGTATTGACCCTCTGACAGGAATACAGGTAGTATCACTTTATGGCAGTCACAAGAAACCCGGGCAGGAAGAGCTGGCCGGCATCGAATTAATGATTTTTGATCTCCAGGATGTGGGGACACGTTTTTTTACTTATATCTCCACACTTCATTATGTGATGGAGGCCTGTGCGGAATATCATATCCCCCTGCTGCTCCTGGACCGGCCAAATCCCAACGGGGGATATGTGGACGGACCCATGCTCGATTCATCTTACTCCTCTTTTGTGGGGATGCATCCTGTGCCAGTAGTCTATGGGCTGACCATTGGAGAGTTGGCAGGAATGATCAATGGTGAGGGATGGCTTGTTAATGGGATCAGGTGTGAGCTGACAGTTATTCCCTGTGAGGGCTACTACCATGGGAAATTATACTCCATGCCGGTAAAACCCTCTCCGAATCTTCCCAATGACCATGCCGTTCTCTTGTATCCTTCCACTTGTTTTTTCGAAGGGACCGTGATCAGCGAGGGAAGGGGAACTGGCATGCCTTTTGAAGTATATGGACATCCCGATTTGCAGGGAAGCTTCAGTTTTATTCCTGAGGTAATACCAGGGGTATCAGGACAGCCCAAGCTTGTGGGTCAAATCTGCTATGGGGCCGACCTGAGGGAGTTTATCCCCAGGGAGGGGTGGAGCAGAATACAGCTACAGTGGTTGCTTGAAGCATACAGGGCATTCCCAAGAAAAGAAATTTTCTTTAGCCCCTACTTTGATAAGCTGGCGGGAACAGATGCATTGAGGAAAATGATTGAAGCCGGATGGGGGGAAGAACGAATCAGGGCCAGCTGGAAGGAGGAACTGGAGGAATTTAAATTAACACGAAGTAATTATCTGATATATGATGAGCATAAATAGAGTAGCACCAGGAATACTTTTTTTCCTTACCCTTCTTGCCGGCAGCCGGTATACAGATGCCCAGGTAATACATCCCGAGGCGGGATTTTTATTTGATGACGCTGAGGTTCCACGTATCGATCTGACTATCTCCCAATCAAACCTGCAGAGTCTCTACGCAGATCCGGAAAGCAACAGTGAGTACTATGCGGTATTCAATTTTACCCGGGCCGAAAGTACTGTTGGACCACTGGATGTGGGACTGAGGTTCCGGGGCGATACCATCCGGAACAAGCAGAAAAAATCCTTCCGTATCTCATTTAACTCTTTCGATTCTGATGATAATCTGTATGGAATTGAAAAGATGGATCTTAATGCCGAGGTGAATGATCCTTCCCTGGTACGCTCCAAGCTGGCCTGGGATCTGTTTCGCTATCTGGGTGTTCCCGCTTCGCGAAGCAATCACGTTTTGCTCTATATCAACAATTCTTTTTACGGAGTCTATCTAAATACTGAACATATTGATGAGAAGTTTGTGAAATCGAGGTTCGATAACAATGACGGCAACCTCTACAGGAACCTCTGGCCGGCCGACCTTGCCTACCTGGGTACTGCTCAGAGTGCTTATAAATATGAATATGAAGGCCGGCGTGCCTATGCCTTGCGTACCAATGAAGACTGGGATGATTACATTGATCTGGCCCAATTTATTACAAGTCTGGATCAATACAGCGGAGAGCAGCTGAAAGATGAACTGGAAAAGCTGATCAATGTTCAGCAATACCTGAAGGTTATGGCTGTGGATGTGATGAGTGGCAACTGGGATGGTTATTCGGGCGATAAAAATAACTTTTATCTCTACCACGACCAGGTGAGTGGCAGGTTTGAATATATTCCCTACAACCTGGAGAACAGCTATGGTATTGATTTCAGGGGAGAGGACTGGTCGTCCCGTTCCATATACAGCTGGAACCTTGATCTTCGTCCCCTGTATGAAAAGATACTTGGAGTGGAGGAGTATAAGGCGCAGTATACCATGTACATCAAACAGCTTGCTGCCTATTCAGCTTCGTCCATACTCGGTGAAAAGCTGACACGTTGGAATCTGCAGATCAGTGATTATGTGGCCCAGGATCCTTTCTATTCCCTGGACTGGGGGTATACTTTTACTGATTTCCAGGGAGCCATGACCAGTGCCTGGGGTCAGCATGTGGATTACGGTGTTCAGGAGTTTATGCTTGCCCGTGCTACATCAGCGCTGGCAGAGTGTATAGATGTGGATGCTTTTCCACTCTTTTCTTATGTGAAGGTGGAGCCACGTTCAGACAGGATTGACCTTGCATGGACTGCCGAAGATGATGAATCGGGGTTTACCACTACGTTGCATTACAGGATCGATCAGGGTAGCTGGAACACGGTTTTGAAGGACTCTCCTACAGAAATTGACCCTGTTTCGGGACATTTTAGCTACCGCGATACCATCCGCCCCCAGGCTGATTCCGCTGAGGTGGAACTCTATTTTACGATTGTTGATCAGGGTGGACAGGAAAATCGCTTTCCCGATACCAGCATGGTCATCTCCTATCCGCTTATTTCCGGGCCGCTTTATATCAATGAATTTTCCGCCTCAAACCAGAGTACGAAAATGGACGAGTTTGGAGAATACGAGGATTGGATGGAGGTTTTTAATGCCTCCGATGAAGAGGTCTGGCTGGCCAGTTATTTCCTGAGCGACAATATGGGATCACCAGGGAAATACAGATTTCCGGAACTCTACCTTAAGCCAGGAGGGTTCTACCTCGTATGGCTCGACGATGATGAGGACCAGGGCGTCAATCATGCTCCCTTTAAAATAAGCAAGGACGGAGAAGAGCTGCGGCTTTCGAAGATGCCTTCTTCCGGTTTTCATCTGGTGGATTCAGTGAAATTCGGGCCACAGCAATCGGATATATCCATGGGCCGCCTGGTGGATGGAGACCCGGAGTGGATCCTCTTCCCGTCTCCTACGCCAGGTTATTCCAATCTGAGTACCAGTGTGGATGATATTTCGCTTTTAGAGAAGCCACTTGGCGTATACCCCAATCCGGTTAGTGAGGGATTGTTATATTTTAATAAGAGGGTCAGTGGTGTCATTTATAACCTTATGGGCCAGCGAATGATAGAGCTTGAGGATGCAGAATATGCAGGCATACCCATGCTGGGTGCGGGAGTCTATATATTCAGATCAATTAAGGGTGAGTCTGTCAGATTCATCGTTAGCCGATAATGGGATTAAGAGTTTTTGTAGTTCCCCTTTCCCCGATTATTTCCGCCTCTTTTGCCTTTCCTGCCTCCTCTGAAGTTTCCGGAACCTCTGTCCCGGTTTTTGGAAGGTTCATATACGGGAGTATCCCCAAATTCTTCAGGTACCGATGACTTGGTCACTTCTTTTTCGAGAAGTTTTTCAATGCGTCCAAACTTGAATTGCTCTTTCTGGCTTATCAGGGTAATTGCCACACCATCCGATTCCGCCCTGGCAGTACGCCCGATACGGTGGATATAATCTTCTCCCTCGTGGGGCACATCATAATTAATGATCAATTCAATATTATCCACGTCGATACCACGTGATAGCAGGTCGGTGGCTACCAGGATGTTGAGCTTTCGGTTCCGAAAATCCAGCATAATTTCTTCCCGTTCCTTCTGGCTCAGGTCCGAATGGATATCCTGGGCCTTCAGGCCCACTCTCTTCAGCTGTCTTCCCAGCTGTTTGGCCGACAATTTAGTGGAACAGAATACGATCACACTTTTCAAGTCGCGCCCTTTCAGTAGATGGGTTACCAGGGGCAGTTTCTGGGTTTCGTATACCACATAGGCTACCTGCAGAATCTTCTCGGCCGGTTTGGAGGTAGCAATATTCAGCTCCAGGGGTTGGTGCAATACATGCCGGGCCAGTTTCCGGATATCATTGGGCATGGTGGCCGCAAACATCAGGTTCTGTCGTTGTTTGGGCAGGTACTTAATGATCTTCATGATATCTTCATGAAAACCCATATCGAGCATCCGGTCGGCTTCGTCCAGAATCAGGTATTTTAAGCTGTCAAACTTAACATAGTTGTTGTGCAGGTGGGCAATCATCCTGCCCGGTGTACAGATCACTATCTCGGTTCCTTCGTTCAGGGCTTTCTTCTCCTGGGCAAATATGGTTCCGTCACCGCCACCATAGACAGCAATGGAGCTTACCGGTGTAAAATAGGAGAATCCCTCCATCTGCTGATCAATCTGCTGGGCCAGCTCCCGGGTGGGTACAATGACCAGGGCCCTGGTCTTATCGGCCTCCCTGGAGGCAATAATATTCTGAATCACGGGCAGCAGAAAAGCGGCTGTTTTTCCTGTCCCGGTCTGGGCAGAACCAATAATATCTTTACCTTCAAGGATGGCAGGAATGGCCTGTTCCTGAATGGGGGTGGGCTTTTCAAAGCCCATGGCACTGATCCCTTCCATCAAGTCTGGATCAAATCCGAAATCACTAAAATCCAAATTCTATCTTTCTTAAGTTAAGTGGGGCAAAGGTAGTTAATAATTAACGAACCTTCGCTGATTAAACACATGCAGAATCAATTGGTTCGCCCCGGGTAGACTTTCAATGCCTCGGCCAGGGTTTCCATGGCCATGACCAGGTCTTCCTTCTTCAATACATATGCAATACGCACCTCCTGCTTTCCCAGTCCGGGTGTGGAATAGAAACCTGAGGCCGGGGCCATCATCACTGTCTGATTCTTGTACTCAAAATCATTGAGGATCCACTTGGCAAAGACATCTGCATTATCCACGGGAAGATGTACCACCGTGTAGAAAGCACCTTTGGGGGTGGGACATTTCACGCCTGGCATCTTGTTCAGAGCCTCTACCATAAAGTTGCGTCGCTGAATATATTCCTCATAGACTTCCTTGAAATAGGAGTCGGGTGTATCCAGCGCCGCTTCTCCGGCCACCTGTCCGTAGGAAGGGGGACTCAGGCGAGCCTGGGCAAATTTCAAAGCTGTGGATATTACGGCCCTGTTTTTAGAGATCAGGGTACCAATGCGCACCCCGCACATGCTGTATCTCTTGGAGACCGAATCGAACATGACCACATGCTCTTCCAGTCCCTCCAGGTCCATGGCCGAAAAGTGTTTTTCGCCATCATAGCAAAATTCCCTGTATACCTCGTCGGAGTATAGATAGAGGTCGTGTTTTTTCACAATCTCACCCAGCAATTCCAGTTCCTTTTGGGAATAGAGATACCCGGTGGGATTATTTGGGTTGCAGATGATAATGCCCCGGGTCTTTGGCGTGATCACCTTTTCAAATTCCTCGATGGGAGGCAGGGCGAAACCATCATCAATACTGGAGGTGATGGGCACCACCTTTACATCTGCCGCCACTGAGAATCCATTGTAGTTGGCGTAGAAAGGTTCCGGAACAATCACTTCTTCGCCAGGGTTAACGGTGGACATCAGGGCAAAGGAGATTGCTTCGGATCCTCCCGTGGTGACCAGCATTTCAGTGTGGTCCACATCAATGCCGATTCCCTGGTAGAAAGTAGCCAGTTTACGGCGGTAACTTTCGTTTCCGGCCGAGTGACTGTATTCAATCACTTTGGCAGTCATATTCTTTACCGCATCACGGGCCACTTCCGGTGTTTTTATGTCGGGCTGACCAATGTTTAGGTGGTACACCTTTCTCCCTTTCTTCTTAGCCTCTTCGGCAAAGGGGACCAGTCTCCGGATGGGAGAAGCTGGCATTTGCTGTCCTTTTGTTGAGATACCTGGCATGCTGTTTTATGCTTTGATTTACTCTGCTTCTGTGTTTACTGGGACTACCTTACCCTTGATCTGTAGCTTCACCGGCGAGTTGGCTGCTGTGGAATATACAATAACCGACTTCAAAAAGGTACCCGTTGTGGCTGTATTATACTTGACAGTGATTTTACCGGCAGCTCCCGGCTCAATGGGTTGGTGGGGCCAGTCCGGCACGGTGCATCCACAGGTGGAACGTACCCTGTTGATTACGATGGCTTCCTCCCCCAGGTTTTTAAATGAGAAGGCCCAGGTGCCATCACCATCCTCCTCAATCTGACCATAGTCGTGAAGGTATTCTTCGAACCAGATCTCCTGGCCATGCTCTTTTGCTTTCTCTTCCGGTGTGTTGGTGCATCCAGTACTTAAGATTGCCAGGCTTATTGCGGCAATAACTGATATCAGTGGAACTCTCATAATATGTATTAAAAGCTCAAAAGTACTTCATTTTAATGAAGTGGAAAATGATAAACAACAGGAAGTAACCATATTCATGTGAATTTTATAGTTGAAGCTATGAGAAAAGCGAATCAGGAGATTAAAGATGAGAAGATATAGAAGGAGATATTATCGGGAGCCACCATCTGCATGGTAGCTATGATGGATGGGGACTTGCCCTATATCATCCCTTTTAATAATGGCTACATGAATGGATGTATTTATATCCATTCGGCCCTGGCGGGGAAGAAGATAGATTTACTCCGGCAGGAAAGGCGGGTCTGTTTTGAGGTGGAGGATAGCATCGAAATTGTTACCGGGGAAGATGCCTGCGACTGGACCACCCGTTTCCGCCCGGTGGTGGGCTACGGAACCGTGGAGATCCTTTCAGATGAAGCGTATGGTGATCCTGAAACTCAGCATTACCTCCATGACCGGGAAACAAACCGGTAAATGGTGAAAATTTGTTAAATATTTGGAGAACCGGAAACCCTGTTCTATATTTGCACTGAAAAACAATAATAGTCAGATAGTAAAATGGGGATAAATGAAACCAGGAATATATTTGTGAGTGTGGCTGACAGGCTCTTTGGTCGTTTTGGCTTTGAGAAAACTTCCATGGATGAGATTGCCAAAATTGCCCGAAAGGCCAAAGGTTCTCTCTATTATCATTTTTCCAGTAAGGAGGATCTGTTCAGGGAAGTCGTTCAGAAGGAGATCAATGAAATAATGGTGAAACTTGCATCCGTGGTTAACAACAGCGAATTATCAGCTGAGGGGAAATTGAAAAAGTATTTGTTGCTGAGATTGGACGGGATGCTGGATGCCACCAATTACCATGAAACCCTAAATCTGGTGGAAATTGATCATTTTGAGTTTATGGATGATATCAGGCTTGATTTTGCTGCCTGGGAAAGGCTATAAAGGGCATTATTTACGATTTTAGATAATTACGATAATGTAGTAAGACAAATAAACCATATGTATAAAGATGTTCAGGGGAAGAACCCTGAAGATTTTGTACTGCCCCGTGCCAGTTAAAAGACATAGTAATTTGAAATGAAAAGCATTGAAAAACAAAAAGTAGCACTGGTCCTATCTGGTGGAGCGGCCCGGGGCATTGCCCACATTGGGGTGATCGAAGAGCTGGAAAACAGGGGCTATGAAATTACCTCCATAGCAGGCACTTCCATGGGCTCACTTGTGGGAGGTGTTTATGCCACAGGGAAACTGACCGAGCTAAAAGAATTTTTGTATACCCTGGACAAGAGTAAAGTGTTCCGCCTGTTGGATTTTACCCTAAATAAACAGGGCATTATCAAAGGGGATAAGGTTTTGAAGAAAATGAAGGACTTTGTTCCGGATATGCTTATCGAGGATCTCCCCTTGCCTTATGCTGCAGTGGCAGTGGACCTGATAAACAAGGAAGAGGTGGTATTTCGGTCCGGGAGTCTTTATCATGCCATCCGGGCTTCCATATCCATTCCCACTGTTTTCACCCCGGTGAAGGAAGAGAATCGCCTTTTGGTGGATGGGGGACTCCTGAACAATCTTCCCCTGGCTTACGTGGATCACAGGGAAGGAGATATGATGGTTGCCGTTCATGTAAATGCCGATATCCCCCATTTGAAGCCTGAAACATCTAAAGAGTCCGTCAAGAGACAGGCACTGTATCAGAAGAAGATCAAAGAGTTCTATAATCACATTCTTCCTTCTTCTTCCACAGCTGATGAGCAGTTGGGCTATTTTTCCCTGATTACCAGGAGCTTTGAACTGATGACCGCACGCATGGCCGAGGAAAAGATAAAGCGGTATTCTCCGGAGGTGCTCATCAATGTGTCCCGTGAATCCTGCAATATCTATGACTTTTACAAGGCTGAAGAACAGGTGGAAGCCGGCAGGCGGGCGGCCATTGAAGTTCTTGATAGTATTGAAAAAAAACAGCTATGAAAGATATAAGTATTATTATTTGCGCGTATAACGAAGAGCGAACTATTACAGGGGTTGTCTCGGCCTGCTGCACCTACAATCCCATGGCTGATATCCTGGTGGTAGATGATGGTTCAAGTGACCGTACCGTAACTGAGCTGGAGAAATTAGGGAATGAATATAAATTCAGGCTTGAAGTTCTTCCTGAAAACAGGGGAAAAAGCTGGGCCATGGTTCACGGGGTAGAGCAATGCAGCTCGGAGATTATCCTGTTCTTTGATGCTGATGTGAGCAATATTACCAGGCAGCATTTTCAGAGCCTTCTTGGTCCCATGGCTGAAGGAAAGGCCGACATGGTACTGGGACAGCCCCGGGATACCATGATAGATTATCGCATCAATCCTTTTAAATCCCTGACGGGTGAACGGGCCATGTTTCGGAAAGATCTTCTTCCCATCCTGGAAGACATACGTGAAATCCGTTTTGGTGTTGAGACCTTTATCAATCTTTATTACCAGGCGGAAGGAAAACGTATTCAGTATGTATTGCTGGAAGGTTTATCGCATCCCAACACCTTTGAGAAAGTCTCCACGCTAAAGGCTACCAAAAAATATATCAGCGAAGGTCAGGAAATAGCCAGAACTTATATGAATAACTATGAATTGATCATCAGGAGAGTTGAGAATCAGATTAATAAAATAGTATCAGTAAAATAATACCAAAGGGCCTAAGTTCTTTAGGCAAGGCCTAATATGAGTTTACAACATCCCATACAAAGGCCCGGATACCCACATCCTTGTTCTCCTCGTCGAGCTTTTTTACTCCCTCGAGTACGGCGGCCACTGTATCATCTTCCACCACTGCCATCCTGGCCGTGTTCTGCTCCGGCCAGGTGTGAGTGTTCATGTGTGGAGGGCCATCCACGCTGCCCCGGCCCGTAAGGTCGGTCCAGCGTGTAAATCCTCTGATGTTCAATTTGTCGAAAAGATACTCCACCTTTTCGGTCTGGGCCTGGTTATATACGATAAATACTGCTTTCATTGTGCTATTTGTTTTCGGGAAGAGCCTCCCCGTTTCCGTTTAAAAAATCAAACTCTACTGCTTTTTGCTTGTCCTCGCTCCTGCGAAGCATCATGTGATAGATCACCGGAACCAGTATCAGGGTCACAATGGTCGAGAAGATCAATCCACCAATAACCGCGATTCCCATGGGGCTCCAGATCTCCGATCCGGACCCGGTACTCATGGCCAGGGGTAACATAGCCAGAATGGTGGTTAGGGAGGTCATCAATACGGGGCGCAGCCTTGATTTACCCGACTCCACGATCGCATCCTTCAGCTCCAGGCCACGTGCCAGCATCAGGTTGATATAGTCCACCAGTACAATGGCATTCTTCACCACGATACCGATTAGCATCACTCCTCCAACCATGGAAATTACACTCATGGTGGTGCCGGTTAACACGTGGGCCAGGATCACTCCTGTAAATGCGAATGGAATAGAGAACATGATGATGAATGGCATTTTCATGGATTCAAACTGGCTGGCCATCACCAGGTAGGTGAGTACCAGGCTGAGCATCATCAGCAGCGTAAGGTCCTTCATGGAATCCTGCATATCTTCCACAGCTCCTCCCATCTGTATATTTACATCCGGAGGGATGTCCAGATCATCAATTATGGCCTGTACCTGCTCAGCCATTTTGTTCAAGGGCACCTTGTAGGGTGTGATGGATACGGTAACCAGCCGTTCCCTGTTTTTACGCTCAATATTGGGAGGCGACCAGCGTTCTTCAATATCGGCCACTTCACCCAGGCGGATGACCTGGTTCTGCATATTCACCAGGGCAATATCGTTCAGGTCAGAAAGTGAATTGCGTTCTTCTTCTACGAAACGAACCACAATATCGTACTCATCTCCTTCCTCCCTGTAACGGCTCATATATGGGCCCTCCACCCGGTTACGTACTGAAGAGGCCAGGGTATAGGTATTGAGTCCATGTTGTGCCATTTTTTCCCGGTCGGGTACAATCTGTAATTCTGGTTTGGATGGATCGCGGCTCACATTGACGTTGGTGGCTCCCTGAATGGTACTTACACTGTCGGCCAGGGCATTGGCAATCAGGGAGGTGGTTTCGAAATCGTAGCCGTAGATCTCTACCACCACATTGTTTTCGGTTGTTCCTCCCATGCCCCCGTTGGGAACCACATCGAAGTTGACAATCTCCGGGATGGTCTCCAGGTACTCGGTGAGCTGGTTGGCCAATTCCCAGACATCCCGTTCCCTGGTTTCCAGATCAGTTAGTGTAAAGTTGACGTTGATCCGGTGGGAACCGGACTCCATAAACAGGGACATGAATCCTCCCTGGTCGTCCGATCCCGACGAGGTATAATAAAACTTTGCCTCGGGCATATTCTCTTCGATGAATGCATCGATCTTGCGTGCCACCTTGGTGGTCTCATCCACCCGAAGACCAGTCTGAAGCTCAATGGCAGCAGTCATGGATCCCTGGTCGGCTTCCGGCATAAACTCGAAGCCCATACCTCCTGCCATAATCATGGATCCCAGGAAGATAACAATAGCAATAATCAGGGTGCCCCACCTGAAACGGAGTGCCAGCCCCAGAGAACGACCGTAAAAATTATCCAGTCGGTTCAGGAAGCGCCCGATGGTATTGTCATAGGAGGTTTTTCGAACTTTCTTGGGCTTCTTCCGCAGCATCATCATTTTTGACGCCAGCATCGGAGTCAGGGAGATGGCACTGATGGTGGAGGTAACCACGGTGATGGTTACAATATATCCCAGGGGCCGGAACAGTTCACCGGTCATTCCGCCAATCAGGGTCAGGGGTAGAAACACGGCCACTACGGTCAGCGTGGTAACGATAACTGCCAGCCAGACCTCGTTGGTGGCATAGATGGCCGCCTCCCGTGGACTGGCCCCCCTCTCCACGTGTTTGGTGATGTTCTCCAGTACCACGATGGCGTCGTCCACCACCATCCCGATGGCAATAGACAGGGATGACAATGCGATGATATTGATGGAGCTTCCCGATATATAGAGGTAGATAAATGAGACAATCAGTGATATGGGAATGGTCAGGATCACAATAAATGTGGCCCTCCAGCGTCCAAGGAAAAACAATACCACCAGGATCACTGCAAAAGCAGCATACATCAGCGTATTTGACAGGTTATTGATTGAGTCTGAAATGAACTCTGAAGAGTCGAAGAAAGTGGTGATTTCGATGTCGTCTGGCAGGGTTTCAATTAGCGCGGGCATCATGGCATTGATGTCCTGGCATACCTGTACGGTATTGGCCCCGGACTGTTTCTGTATCACAATACGCATCCCGGTCTTACCATTCAGACGCTCATCCAGTGAGGTGTCTCGGATGGTATCTCTGACGGTGGCCACATCACCCAGGTAGATGGTCTGTCCGTTGAAGCTGGCCAAAACGATATCTTCCAGAATATCGCTGGAGGGGAATTCCCCCTTGACCCTCAGGGGATAATCCATCATCCCCATTTCAAGGTTCCCCGCAGGAAGGTTCAGGTTTTCAGCATTGAGCACCCCGGCGATCATCTCCACGGTGACATTGTAGGATTCCATCTTGTGCGGATCGATGTCTACCTGGACCTCACGCCCGGGTGCACCCATCAGTCCCACGGATCCCACCCCGTCAATCCTGTTAAGCTGATTTACTATCTTCTCATCCAGGATATTGGCAATGGCTTCAAGACTCTCATCTGCGGTGACACCATAAAACAGAACGGGCATGGCACTGGAACTGAATTTGAAGAGCATGGGTTTATCCACTTCTTCGGGAAGAAATTGCTCCACAAAGCTGATCCCGTCCCGCATTTCATTGGAAGCTTCGTCCAGGTTTGTCCCCCATTCAAATTCACAGACCACGACCGACATGTTGTCGCGCGATGTGGAGGAGATATTCTTCAGGTTACCGACCGAATTCAGTCCATCTTCAATGGTCCGGGTCACATTGGTTTCAATATCGGCAGCACTGGCACCGGCATAGGTAGTAATGACCGATATGGCCGGGAAGTCAATATCGGGGTAGAAATCGATGGGTAGCTCTCTGAGGGAGTATCCTCCCATCACCAGCAGTGCTACAAAGATCATTATTGTTGTTATCGGTCGTTTGACCGCGTTTCCGTAAATACTCATCTCAGCTGATTTAGTTGATTAGTCCGCCACTACATTAACAGGAGATCCATTGTCCAGTTTGGTTTGCCCGGCATAGATTATTTGCTCGCCTCCCCTGATTTCGGGTGAAGCGATCTCCAGCTGGTCATCGTGTCTTTTCAGAATCTGTACAACAACTTTTTTGGCACTACCATTCTGATGAAGCATGATATATCGCTGGTTTGTACCTGTCTGTTGCAAAACTGCAATGGCAGGAACGACCAGGGCTTCTGCTTCTCCCAATTTGATCCTGACCCGTGCAAACATACCCGGACTCAGTTTTTGCTGTTTGTTGGGGACCTTCACTTCGGCTACAAAGGTTCTTGAGGCTGCACTGATGGTAGGATGGATCCTGAATATTTTCCCGGCAAATACTTCATTCGGGTAAACCTCTGTGGTAACAGAAGCGGTCATGCCCTCTTTTACCAGGGGCAGGTATTTTTCACTCAGGTTGACCATCACTTTTACTGGATCCACCTGGATCATGGAAACCAGTGCTGCTTTACCGACTGGGGTATTGGGTGTCGGGGAAAAGAGTTCTCCGTCGTTATAGTATTTACCTGTGATAACTCCGGAATATGGTGCCCTGAGCAGGGTGTTCTCTTCCAGGTTTTTCAGGATCAGTTCGGTGGTCTCCACCTGGGTTTTCATCTGGTCGTAGGCTTGCTGGGTGATGGACCCATACTGGAGCAGGGTATCCATCCTGGCCAGGTCGGTAAGAAGAGTTTGGTACTGCAGACGTGTCTGTTCGAGTTGTGTCCGGTCAAGTTCCACCAGCAACTGGCCCTTTTTCACATGATCGTTTATTTCCACTTTTACGCTACGAATTCGTCCCTGAAGCGCAGGGGAGAGGTAAGTCTCCTCGAAGGCAACAATGGTAGAGTTACTCCTTTGTTCTACAGCTGTTTCGCTGTAGACCAGCTCCATCACCTTCACGGGCTGCACCTTTTCCTTCGGGGCAGAAGCGGTTTCAGAAGGCTCGGCTTTGGGGGGAGTCATGTTACAAGCGGTAAGTGCTGCACCGGCAATCAGGGTGAGCAGGACAATTTTTATTGTTTTCATGATGGCTTTGGTTTTCATAATTGGTCTTGTTTTCAATTTCATGTTTCTACAGCTTGTTCATTAATTTGTCCAGGGCCAGTTTGGCGTTCATTACATCCATCATGGCTGTCAGGTAATTGCTTTCAGCATCCAGGTAGTTACTGTTGGCCTGTGTAAGGTCGAGGCTGCTAGCCATTCCCTGTTCGAATTTTCGGAGGTAACTGTCATAGACACGCTGGGCCACCTCCACGTTCTCCTGCTGTGTATAGTAGTTTTCCAGGGAGCTTTGCAGGTTATACTTGTATTGTTTCTCCTGGAGCTTCAATTGGTCCTCCATAATGCTCCTGTTTGTCTGTGCCATATTGTAATCGATCCTGGCCTGATCAACCCGTGCCTTTCTCATTCCGCTGGAGAAGATGGGTAGCGACATCTGGAGTCCGACCAGGTGATTTGGATTCATATCAAAACCGGAAGTCAGGATCTTGGCGTTATAATTATAGAAACCCGCAATGGTAGGAGCATAGTTCCACTGCTCCAGGTCGAGCAGCTTCTTATTGATCTCCTCCTGGGTCTTCATCATCTGATATGTGATGTTATTCTCAATGCTAAAGGGAACACTGAGGGCTTCTTCAGGCTGCGTGCCCGTGAAGAGGAATCCCAGATCATCGCTTAGCTCAATTTCCACATTGGCTTCCAGTCCCAGTTGGAAACGCAGCAGGTTGTAGTTCAGCTCCACATTTCGTGAAAGGGAGTTTTTGGCATTAATCAGCTGATTTACGGTAATGCGGATCTGGTCAACATCTGTTTGTTCCGCCATACCGGTCCTGAACATGGTCTCTGTCTGGACCAGGGTCTCTTCCAGGTTTGCCAGGTTCTGATCAAGGATCGCAAGAGATTCTTCTGTGATCAGAACAAGGTAGTAGGAGTTTATCACCAGCTCCTTGATGTTCAGTTCGCTGAACTCCAGGTTTTGCTCGGAAATTTTCTGGGCAAGTTTGGCAGTTTGTATCCCTGCAATATATTGGCCGCTGAAGATCAGCTGCGACACCTGCAATTTGGCAGTACTCTGGTCTGAAAGCAGAATGGCAGTGGGAGGCAGCATGGCCTGAAGCTGACCCTCGTAAAAAGAGTTTGCGGCAAGCATGGCTACGTCATTGGGAGTGTAGAAGGGAAAGATGGACTGGGTCTGGCTATAGGCATCCAGAAGCTGTTGATCTGTAAAGTCCGGAGTACCGTCAATGCCGAAGTTAAATTCCATTTCGTAATTGAAATAGGACATGTAATCCATTGTACCGTCTACCTGGGGAAGTCCCTGGGCAATGGCTTCCCAGATGGATTTTCTCGATTTCTCCACTTCCATGCGTGAGTTCTTCAGCGTTTTGTTGAAGTCAATAGCATAGTCAACTGCTCCCTTCAGGTCCAGAACCATTTTTTCTGCAGGTTCCTGACTGATTCCCGGAGCGAATATATCCATGGCCAGGAGCAATGTAAATAGAATGATAATCTTACTGTTTTTCATATCTTGGTCTGTTTTATTCAAGTAGGGTTTTACAATCCACCAGGAGCTTGCGCCCTTTTTTTGTGGAAATTCCCCTGAAATAGGGGATAATAATATGGTCGAACATTTCCTTCCTATCGAAGCCCGCATCCACCATACTACTGTTGTGACCAAAAAGGTCAAACAGGGTATGGAGGGTCTGGTTAACAATATCGATGTTGATATCGTCTCTGAATACTTCCTGATAAACACCGGTTTCAAGTAATTTCTGCGTTATGCTGAAATCACGAATCTCACCTGGTTCGGAAAATTCTTTAAACACTTTCTGATGGTATTTTCTGAAATCGTGTAAAAATGCCGGACTCATGCGTGTCATCTGACCAATGGTCAGCTTGATGATTCTGAAGAGGGCCTCAATGGCATTGTCCGACTGGTCGATCAGCCTGTGAGATTCTTCCGCAATCTGGTTCTTATAGTAAAGGATGACCTCCAGCAAAAGCGTGTCCTTATCTTTGAAGCGCTCATAGATGGTACGCTTGGATATTCCCAACTCTTCCGCCAGGGCGTCCATGGTCATGCTTTTGATGCCATATTTGCCAAATAATATGCCCGACTCAACCAGTATCCTGTCTTTTACATCCACCTCTATTCGAATTTTGAGCAAGTATATGAAAACTATTTTAGTTTTTATAGTTTTTCGAGTATATTTAAGCATAAAATCGGTGAATGGTATATTTGGATCGGTGAACTACTCCAGGGATAGTCACAACACCATTTTTTTACTACTTTTGCGGGCATGAATATTCCTTCAAAATATGACCCGGCCAGTGTGGAGGACAAATGGTACTCCTACTGGATGGAAAATGGCTTTTTTAGAAGCACTCCGGACACCCGGGAACCCTATACCATTGTGATTCCGCCACCCAATGTAACGGGTGTATTGCATATGGGACACATGCTCAACAATACCCTGCAGGACGTATTGATCCGGCGGGCCCGAATGCAGGGTAAAAACGCACTCTGGGTGCCGGGTACCGACCATGCTTCCATTGCCACAGAGGCCAGGGTGGTCAATAAACTGGCCGAAGAGGGAATCAAAAAGACCGATCTGACCCGGGAGCAATTCCTGGAGCATGCCTGGAAATGGACCCATAAGCATGGAGGTATAATCCTCGAGCAGCTGAAGAAGCTGGGTGCATCCTGCGACTGGGATCGTACCTGTTTTACCATGGATGAAGCGCTGTCGGAGAGTGTGATCCAAGTATTTGTGGATCTGTTCAACAAGGGACTGGTCTACCGGGGAGTGCGGATGGTAAACTGGGACCCCCAGGCGCTCACTGCAGTTTCCGATGAGGAGGTGATTCACAAGGAGGTGGCCTCCAAGCTATATTACCTTCGTTATAAAGTGGAGGGAGAAGAGGAATATATCACCATTGCCACCACCCGTCCCGAAACAATCCTGGGTGATACGGCAGTATGTGTCCACCCGGAGGATGAACGTTTTACAAAGTTTCATGGGAAAAAGGTACTGGTGCCACTGATTAAGCGTCCGGTACCCATTATTGTCGATGCGTATGTGGACCGGGAGTTTGGTACCGGGGCATTGAAAATTACGCCTGCTCACGATATTAACGATTATGAACTGGGATTAAAACACAATCTGGAGTCCATTGATATCTTCAATGATAACGGTACTCTGAATGAAGCAGCGTTGCTGCTGGTGGGTGAGGACCGTTTCAAAGCAAGGAAGCTGATTGTACCCATGCTGGAAGAGGCAGGGAACCTGGTAAAGACTGAGGACTACATGAATAAGGTGGGTTTCTCGGAGCGCACCGATGCAGTCATCGAACCCAAACTGAGCCTGCAGTGGTTCCTGAAAATGAAGGAGCTGGGTGTACCGGCACTGGAGCATGTAATGAACGATGATGTGCAACTGCAACCCGCCAAGTTTAAGAATACTTACCGCCACTGGATGGAGAATGTGAAGGACTGGTGCATCTCCCGCCAGCTCTGGTGGGGTCACCGGATACCTGCCTATTTCTATGGAGAGGGTCCCAACGATTATGTGGTTGCCGTTTCCATAGAAGAGGCAGTGAAACTGGCTGTGGAGAAAACGGGGAAGACTTCCCTGCAGGCCGCCGATCTGCGACAGGATGAGGATGTCCTTGATACCTGGTTCTCCTCCTGGTTATGGCCCATCTCGGTGTTTGATGGTATTCGCAACCCGGATAATGAGGATATCAACTACTACTATCCCACAAATGATCTTGTAACTGCACCCGAGATACTTTTCTTCTGGGTGGCCAGGATGATAATTGCCGGATATGAGTACAGGAACGAAAAGCCCTTCAATTCAGTCTACCTTACCGGGATTGTTCGTGATCACCAACGAAGGAAGATGTCCAAGTCCCTGGGTAATTCTCCCGATCCCATCGAGTTGATGAAGAAATACAGCGCTGATGGTGTCCGGGTTGGGATGCTCTTCTGTTCTCCGGCCGGTAATGACCTGCTGTTTGACGAGGGACTCACCGAACAGGGGAGGAACTTCAGTAATAAAATATGGAATGCTTTCCGTCTGATCAAGAGCTGGGAAGTTGATTCTCAGCTGGAGCAGCCGGCACATTCTGCTGAAGCGGTACAGTGGTTTGAAGCGCAGATGGCAAAGGCCTTTATTGAAGTGGAGGACCAGTTTAATAAATACAGAGTGTCTGATGCACTGATGATTGTCTACAAATTATTCTGGGATGAGTTTAGCTCCTGGTACCTGGAATCTGTGAAGCCGGCCTATCAAAAGCCCATCGATGCTCTTAGCTATAAACGAACCATTGCTTTCTTCGACCAGTTGTTGCATATGCTTCATCCTTTTATGCCTTTTATTACCGAAGAGATCTGGCACCTGATTAGTGATAGGGCAAAGGGGGAGAGCCTGATGATCTCCGCCATGCCAGCACCTGACCATTATAACAAAGTTTTAATCGGACAGGTGGAGGCGATTAAGGAGGTGATCACTCATGTCCGCAGCATCCGCAAGGATAAGAACATTCCTCCCAGAGAGGGACTAAAGCTGATGGTTCGTACTTCATCCGGTGCTGCTTATCACAGTCATCTGGAATCTGTGATCATCAAGCTGGCCATGTTGTCGGGTGTGGAGATGATTCAGGAGGAACCCGCCAGTGCAGTCTCATTCATGGTCAGGAATGTGGAGTATTTTGTTCCGCTGGAAGGCCTGGTCAATACGGCTGAGGAGATTGAAAAGATGGAAGCTGAGTTGGACTATACCCGTGGTTTTTTGCTAAGTGTGCAAAAGAAGATGAGCAATGAGCGTTTTGTTCAGCATGCACCGGCCCAGGTAGTGGAAAAGGAGCGGCAGAAGATGACCGATGCTGAAGGCAAGATTGCTGCCTTGGAGACTCAGATCGCGAAGCTTAAGGCGCAAGCCTGACACGTCTCCACCGATCATCTTTCAGTGTATAAGCTGGTCTCGGGATATCTTTGATTTCCTTAAATTTTGCTATCTCTAGAAATCTGCTTTCAGGCTAAGATCCAGACTCTTGATCTGGTGGGTCAGGGCGCCTACTGAAATATAGTCCACGCCACATTCTGCGTAACTGCGGATGGTCTCCCTGGTAATTCCGCCTGATGACTCCATTTCCACACGATGATCGATCAGTTCTACAGCCTTGCGTGTGAGTTCCACCGAAAAGTTATCCAGCAATAGCCGGCGGACACTTCCATGTGAGAGCACCTCTTTGATATCTTCCAGTGAACGTACTTCAACAATAATATCCAGATCAAGCTTATGCTTTTCCAGGTAGACCTTTGTTCCCTCTATGGCTTGAGTGTATCCCCCTGCAAAATCAATGTGGTTGTCTTTGATCAAAACCATGTCATAGAGCCCGAACCTGTGGTTCACTCCCCCGCCAAGCCTGACAGCCTCCTTTTCCAGGAAGCGCATTCCCGGGGTTGTTTTCCTGGTGTCCAGGATCCTGGTGCCCGTTCCTTCCAACAACCCGACATATTCACTGGTGGTACTTGCAATACCGCTCATGCGCTGCATCACATTCAGTACCAGTCGCTCGCATTGTAAAATAGAGTGTACCCTTCCATTCACCCGAAATGCCAGGTCGCCCGGAGAAATATTCTGACCATCCTCCATAAGCGGAACAAACTTCAGCTTTTTGTCGAAGCGGTGAAAAATCTTTTGTGCCACCGAGAGACCTGCCAGGATTCCTTTCTCCTTGACGAGCAACTTTGCCGATCCGGAAGCATTTTGCGGGATGGTACTGAAGGTAGTATGATCTCCTTCCCCGATGTCTTCCTGGAGCCATCGGTCGATGGCCTGATCAAGTTCGTGGGGGGAGTTCATATTGAGACTCTTTTTCAATGCTTAGGTAGTAGATTAGACGTTTGCCCTCCTTGCTAAGGAAGAACATATTGACCCTGAAGTTGCCCTTGGCGGTGGTCAGGGTTCCAATGGCATATCTTGATTCTTTTTTGCTTCCTTCAAAGGAAATGGAAAAACCACTTGGCTCATATTTCTTAAAGAAATTCTCAAGTATTCTGGAGGCCTGGTTTTTACTGGTTTCATATTCCTCCTCGAGGATGGCCATCTCCAGGCTTTGATGAAACCAGGCCGACATGGCAGAAGCATCTCCCATGCCTATGGCATTTACGAGATTCTTTGGAACAGTCTGGCCCAATACTTGAGGCAGAAGCAGCATGCTCAGCAATAAAATAGTTAATATCCTCTGTTTCACTTTATCTAAATATCAATTATGTTTGTAGTATACCGCAACTATTGGACCAACATTGCAGTAGTTTGCAAGATACAAAAATCCTGTCGATTAAGGCTGTATGCGAATTACACTCATTGAAAGTGGAAAAACCAGGGATTCTTTTATAATGGAAGGAGTGGACCTGTTCAAAAAAAGAGTCGTACGTTATGTGCCATTCAGTATTGAAACTCTGCCCGATCTGAAAAATACAAGGAACCTGACCATGAAGGAGGTGCAGGAGCAGGAAGGAAAGCTTTTATTAAAGCGGATCAAGCCTGGCGATTATATGGTATTGCTTGATGAGCAGGGCCGGGAGTTTCACTCCATTGGCTTTGCCGAGTACCTGAATGGACTGGAGGGAAGGGTAAAGCATCTTAGCTTTGTCATTGGAGGTCCCTATGGATTCTCTGAAGAGGTCTATAAGAGGGCCGATGCTAAGGTTTCTCTGTCAAAACTTACTTTTTCTCACCAGATGGTGAGGCTTATATTTATGGAACAGCTCTACCGGGCCTATACAATTTTAAAAGGGGAACCCTATCATCATGCGTGATCAGCATACTTTTCACAGATTTATTCTACTGCTGACAGCTGCCGTTTTTATGGTGGTGGGGATCATATCTGCCACCCTATTCAGGGAGGCTGGCTACTCACAGAAAGATGCCCGCAGCTTTGAAGCTATATTGCATAAGAAGGAGCGTCTTCTGAAAGAGGAGTTCCGGGAACTGGAAACCCTTCTTTTAAAAGATCATTCCACCGGAGTGCCTGACTGGAAATCTGCAGAATACCAGGAGCTTGCCAGCAGAAAGGGAATCTATATTTTCTATTATGACCACGGAGAATTGAAATACTGGTCCGATCATTCAGTGCCCGTGCCGGATCGATGGAGACCACGACTGAACCGGGTTTTTATCTCATGGAGGAATGCGGATTATGTGTCGGTAATTCGACCTTTCAGTAAGGGGATGCTTGTGGGGTTGATAGAGGTGAAGACTCACTATCCCACTCATAATGAGTTTTTAATCAATGAGTTTCAGCAGGATTTTAATCTTGATCCTGCGGTGGAGATCGAATTTTTTGAAGCCGATGGCTCCGAATCTGTTTATAATGATGCAGGGGAGTATTTGTTTTCACTTGATTTCTCAGGAGCCAGGCCCATGTCGGCCGGATTAAAGGTCCTGGGCATATGTAGCGTGATATTCTCAATCCTCTTGTCTTTTATGGGCTTCTGCTCCATTTTGAGACATAGTTCAGGAAGGAAAAGACATTGGTGGCTTGCCGCAATAACTCTGCTTATTGTTTCCATTGTTGTGGCGGTAGGCAAGTACTCCTTCCCCGCATTGTTAACGGATACAGAGCTGTTCCAGCCTGAACTGTTTGCCAGTCGTCTATTCCCTTCGCTGGGGACCCTGCTGGTATTCTCACTGGCGGCGTTGGCTCTGGGGGCACTCTATTACCTGTTTGGAAACCTGGAAAAGATCGAATCGCTGCGCTGGAAAAGAGGATTAGCTACCCTGATGTTTGTACTTGCCACTCTGTTTCTCCTTATTATTGAGTACTTGATCAGTATTCTGGTACTGGACTCCAATATTTCTTTTGAAGCGCACCGGATAACCACCTTTACCTGGAGCACTATGGTCGGTCTGACCATCATCATTAGTTGGTTTTTCCTTCTGGGAATGGCTCTTGACAAAGCCATCGTACTGCTGTCGGGAGTAGGATCGAAATCTTTGTTCTACGGATTTATTTCCATATCACTAAGCTTCCTGCTTGCCCTGATTTTCCCGGGTTTGAAGAGTTCCTGGCCGGGCTGGATTGGCCTCCTGTTAATCCTGAGCGCTCAGATTTATATGCGCTATCATCATCCCGGACGAATCCCCTTTTCCCGTTTTATTTTTCTTGTCCTGTTTATCTCCATCTTTATGACCATCCGTTTTCAGGAGAATAACCGTATAAACCTGGCACGTGAGCGGGAGGTAGAAGCAGTTAAGCTGTCTTCGGAGCACGATCCGGTGGCAGAGATGCTTTTTAGTGATATGTCCATGGCCATCCGCAATGATTCAATCTTTGCCACTTACCTGAACCTGCCAGATCCGGATATTGAACAGGTGGTAAACAGGCTAAGGCGCAACTACCTGTCTGGTTACTGGACCAAATATGATTTGTGGGTAACTGTCTGTCGTCCCGAAGATGACGTCTATTTGGAACCGCCCGATGATGAATACCAGCATTGCTACACCTTTTTCGATGAAATGATCCAGGAGAGCGGTATGGAGATTCCCCAGAGCGACTTTTATTTTCTCGATAATCTGAATGGCAGGATCTCTTACCTGGCTGCAATCCCTTATTACAGGGCCGAGAGCGAACACCGGGTCTATATTGAGCTTGATTCAAAGATCTTTTCCGAAGAGCTGGGATATCCCGAACTACTGCTTGATGATAATTTCAGCTCCTATACCAGTACCCGCTTTTCTTATGCCAAGTATACCGGGGGTGAATTATTTGCCAGAGGCGGGGATTTTCCATACAGGACAAGCAGTTCCTTCTACACCAGCAGGAAGCATGATTTTGAGACCATTCAGACAGGCAGGTATGATCATAGCATTTACAATGTGGATGATCAGAACACCATTATTGTAGGCAGTCCCTCCATTAGCATGGTCGATAACCTGATCTCCTTTTCCTATCTCTTTGCACTTAATTTCCTCGTGCTGGCCCTGGGTTATCTTCTTACCATTCGTCTTCTGAAACCAGCCTTTAACTGGAGTTTTAAGAACCGGATTCAGTACTCCCTGGTGGGAATCCTCTTTCTAACTTTCGTCCTGATCTGTGCAGGGACCATTTATTTCATTATCCAGCAATACAGTGTGGAGCAAAACGATAACCTGAGGAACACCATGCGGTCGGTCTACATAGAACTGGTTCATAAGCTGGAATTTGAGGAGGACCTGGAGAACTGGTCGTCCGATAGCTATTACAACCTGGATGAGCTCTTACGGAAGTTCTCAAATGTGTTTTATACCGATATTAATCTCTATAATCAGGAAGGGAACCTGCTGGCTACCTCCCGGTCGGAAATTTTCGACCGGCAGTTGTTGAGTTACAGGATGAATCGGCAGGTGTATGAAAATCTGACCCAGGGAAAGGCGTCGGAATATATTCATAATGAATGTATTGGCAGAATGAATTATATCTCAGCCTATGTTCCCCTGATGAACAGCGAAAATAAGTTCCTGGCCTACCTGAACCTGCCCTACTTTACCCAGTCGGGGGCACTTGCCAGGGATGTGACGAATCTGGTGGTGGCAGTGATCAATGTATATCTGATCCTGATGTTGCTTATCCTGCTGCTGAGTGTTATTCTTTCCGATAGGATCACCCAACCTCTCAGGATGATCCAGAACCGCATTGCCCAGGTGAGTCTCAGTCAGAAAAACGAGATGATCCGCTATGAGCGCAGCGATGAGATACGTGGACTGGTGGAGGAGTATAATTACATGGTGCAGGAGCTTGAGCGAAGTGCCGGATTACTGGCACAGTCGGAACGGGAATCTGCCTGGCGTGAGATGGCCAAGCAGATAGCTCATGAGATCAAGAATCCGCTTACTCCCATGAAGCTTAATGTGCAGCATTTACAGCGTGCCGTTGCCGAGGGCAAGGACGATCCTGAAATGGTGAACAGGATCTCGCTTACACTTATTGAGCAGATAGATTCCTTGTCAGCCATTGCACGGGAGTTTTCCGATTTTGCAAAAATGCCCAAGGCCAAACATACCAGGATCAACCTGGTTTCCAAGCTTGCCAATTTGCATCAGCTTTTTGATGCCAGTGACAGGACTAAGATTAATATAGACCTGGGGGGATATAAAAAGGTTTATGTGATGGCCGATAAGGAGCAGTTGATGAGGGTTTTTATCAACCTTGTGAAAAACGGACTTCAGTCGATCCCGGAGGGAAGGGAGGGAGTTATCAGGATAAAGCTGGAACATGAGGCCGGACAGATGGTGAAAATTTCCTTTAGCGATAATGGAAAAGGAATCCCCGAGGAGATCAGGGATAAGCTCTTTCAACCCAATTTTACAACCAAGTCGGGTGGAATGGGAATGGGCCTGGCGATCACCCATAATATTATCCGATCGCAGGGAGGAAGGATCTGGTATGACACTGTTTTGCATCAGGGCACGACCTTCTTTGTGGAGCTACCTGAATCCATAGAAAAAAGTTAAGAGGCATTTTATTTTTTGCTATATTTCGATTTGATTGCTTTAAAACCCTGAATTGAATCAAAAAAGAGTCATATTTCTGTTTTTCCTTCTGCTGGGTTTTTCTATGCGGCCAGCTTTTCCCCAATCATCTACTCCCATAAATGGTGTTATCAATGCCTATACTTCTGTAAGTGCTATTCTTTGTGAAGAGATAGGAAATTATGATTCCGTGGTGGTGGCCTCTACTGCAGCATTTGCAGTTGGCGATACGGTGATGCTCTATGGAGTGAAGGGCGCGATGATTGGCGACAGCATTGATTTTACACCCGGCAGTAGTCCTGCCTATGCACCCGGTGAGGATGCACAGCAACCCGGGAATACCGGTAGATATGCCTTTATGATTATCAGGGAAGTGATTAATCCTGGTAATATCCTGGTGTTTAATGTCACTCTTGATCCGGAATTCAAGCCCATGGTGGAAGGGGAGATGGTTCAGTTAATTCGGGTGCCTTCCTTTCGTAATGCCACAGTGACCTCAGCCGGTCTTACATCTGAATCATGGAATCCCATAGGTGGAACCGGAGGGGTGGTGGCCCTGTTTGTACAGGGAGTGCTTGAGCTTGATGGCGATATTGATGTGAGTGGGAGAGGCTTCCATGGTGCGCCCGGGAGTTCGGACCCGGAATACAACGGCGATTGCTCCTCTGCAGATACCATGCTTTATTACAAGCACTTTTATCCCTATGCCGATCTTCGGGCAGGTTTGAAGGGAGAGGGAACCACCGATACAGTTTTTCATGGCATTGGAGGAATGCGCGGAAAGGCTTCCAGTATTAATGGAGGAGGCGGAGGAATTGGACGTCTGGCAGGTGGTGGTGGAGGTTCTAATTTCTCGTTCGGTGCGCGTGGTGGAGCGGAATCCAGCTATTGCAGTCCGGGAGTTTCTGTTACAGGGGGCGCAGGAGGTTTTGCCCTGGGGCGTCCCGGCTGGTACTATGTAAATAATCATGCAGGCGCCGGCAATCGTATATTTTTCGGAGGTGGTGGCGGATCCGGAACCCTGATAGCTGGTGCTAGCTCCACGGATGGAGCCGATGGAGGCGGAATCGTGGTGATTGTGGCCGATACCATTTTTGGGAATGGGCACGAGATCAGAGCCAATGGAGCCAATGTTGCCGGATTGGCAGTAAACGGTGCCGGTGGTGGTGGTGGCGGCGGTGGCTGCATTATCCTGGATGTGGCCGGATATAAATCCACAGTTGATCTTAGGGCTGTGGGAGGAAATGGCGGGAATACTATTGGAACGGATACCACCGGGATGGGAGGAGCTGGCGGTGGCGGTATTTACTGGCTGGCCGGAGATACACATCCGGGTGTCAACCCTGATTTTTCCATGGGTACTAACGGAAGTTATGGTCCTTATAATCCCCTGGGAGCACCCGGTCTGCCGGGTCAAACGAATGACCTGGTAACACCCCTGCGGGGCTTTCTTTTTAACCCGGTACCCGGCGAGTTTACCTACTGTTCTGATATGGATCCTGATCCCATTGTTACTTCCGAGCCCAAAGGGGGAGATGGTACTTACACCTACCAGTGGATAGATAGTTCAAGTACGCAGAATTACTGGGCCAACATTCCCCTGGCCATCAACAAGGACTATGATCCGGGAATACTTACTGATACCATTTATTACAGGCGAATTGTGTATTCCCTCTCGGGAACCCTGGCCGACACCAGTTTTCTTATAAGTGTTAATATTCACCCGGCCATTACCGATAATACCATAGCCGCTGCCGATACGGTTTGCTCCGGAAACGCCCCCATCCTCTTTGAACCCTCATCCACCATAGGAGGAGGACCCACCGGGGGAAGCTTCACTTACAAATGGCAGCATATGCCCGATGGGGACCCTGGCTTCACGGATATTTCCGCGGTTACTACAGATCCCGACTACCAGTCGCCGGGTCTGACCACTACAACTGAATTCCGGAGGATCGCCTATGCCGGGGTTTGTGTCGATACCTCCAATGCCGAAGAGGTGAGGGTTCTGGAAACCATCACCGGAAATGATATCACTCCCTATGATACCATCTGTATCAATACCGTTCCGGACCAGATCACAGGCCCGTTCCCTTCAAACGGCGATCAGGCCGATATTCGTTACCAGTGGCTTAGCTCCATCGATCCCCTGGTGATGGGCTCACTGATACCGGGCGAAACAGGCCTGAGCTATCAGTCTCCGGCCCTGAACCAGACCACCTATATTCGAAGGGTGGTGCTTTCGGGGAATGACAACGCCTGCAGGGATACCAGTGCTTTTGTTGAGATACTTAATGTTCCCGATATCTTCAACAACACCATTGCTGCCTCGCAGACTGTCTGTCAGGAGGATACACCAGATCCGCTGACTGCCGGCACACCCGGAGGAGGATATATGAGTCAGTACACATACACCTGGATCTCCAGTACCGATGAGAGTAACTGGGCACCTGCCACGGGGGGAGGGGATAACGATGTACGCAGCAATTTTAATCCCGGGGCCATGATGGACGGCGATACCACCTGGTACCGCAGGGTGGTTGCATCGGGAGGACTGGAACTGGTATGCAAGGATACCAGCGATTTTATTGTAATCAATGTGCTTCCGTCCATTAGCAACAATGTAATAACACCTGCAGACGATCTTAAGTGCCAGTGGGAGATGCCCGAAGTGATCACCGGCTCTTTGCCGGGTGGAGGGGCTACCATAGAGGGAAATGACCCGAGCAGGAGCTATCGTTGGGAACTTGCCCGTGTAGATGGGGAGCCGGTTTCGGGCGAGTGGACTCATCCCACATCCGGTGCGGATGCCCAGCACTATACCGATCCCGATCAGCTTGTAACGGATGTGGATCGCTGGTACCAGCGGATCGTTGTTAGTGGTCCTGCCGGACAGTGTATCGATACCTCCAACCTGGTTCACCTGGTGGTTCATTCCGAAATTACGGCCAATGCCATTGATAACAACGAGGCCATCTGTTTTAATGATAGCAGGCCCCTGCGGCATCTATCCCTGGCGGGAGGAGAAGATACCATTGCTCCCGTATATACCTGGCGCCGTTGGCTGGAGGGAGAGACTTCGGCCGATGCAGTGCCCATAGCTGGCTCCGATCAGCAAGCTTTTTTGAGCGGACCTTATTCCGATCCGGCTACCCTGGTCTATTATTACGATCGGGTGGTACAGATCGGAGCCTGTCTGGATACTTCCAATGCCATGCAGGTGACTGTAATGCAGTTGCCCGGCGGGGAGCTGAGCGATATGGACTTTACGGCCTGCGAAAAGGATACGGTTCTGCAGGTGAATCTCAATATGGGAGCTTTGATTGCAGGGCACTATGTGACTCCCTGGAACATATATCTCAAGGATGGGGTGCATACGGGGATCGGACCCGGATCGCTGGGTCAGGATATGGATACCATGGGTATCGTAATGGATACCGATGGAGCCGATCACGTAAGCTATAGCTATGAAATAGAATCCATTCGTTACTACCCTGAAGGGGATGACTATGCCTGTATCTCTCCGGCAGCTAACCTTCCTGATAATCCGGTTGTGGTGGCCCTCTCCCGCAGACCCGATCCGCAAATTCTTGTGGATGGAGCAGCCCGTGATAGTTTCAAGGTTTGCAACACTACTGCCACCCTGCAGTTTATGCCTGATAACGGAACCCTGAGCAAATGGAGCAATCCGGCCGGATCTGTATTCTTCACCTCTGGTGCGGAACCCAATGAGCAAAAGGTCTCCATTCCCAACAATCACGATGATTATGGAGAATACCGGATTTTTATAAAGAGTGAGGCGGGCGACTGTGCCGGGCTCGATTCCATTGATTTGCATTTCTTTGAACAGCCAGAACCCGCTTTTGCAGGCGAGGATACCATGCTCTTCCTGATCAACTCCGTCAAGCTGAAGGCAGATCCTCCAACAGCGGGCACAGGTACCTGGAGTCTCAGCGTGGGCGGGGGTATTATTGCAGACGAAAATGATCCCAATACCTATGTGTATGAACTGGGTATGGGAGAGGAAAACACCTTCACCTGGTTGGTGGAAAATGGGGAGGATGAAGGGAAATGTACAAGCAGCAATGATGTTACCATAGTACTGCGCAACGAAGTAAAAAAGTACAATGGTTTCTCGCCAGGTAATGGCGATATGATGAATGAGTATTACATCATGCAGGGACTGCCTTATGCGGACGAGTTTGAAGTCTCCTTTTTCAATTCCCTGGGGAATATAGTCCGCACCATTGACCAGGATAATGTGGATGAGCTGGTGATCGATCCTTCATTGATCATCAATGGATTGAGGGATGACGAGATGGTGATCTGGGATGGCCGGGCAGACAATGGGAACCTGGTTCCTTCAGGTACGTACTATTTTGTAGTCACATTTATTATGCATCAACGGGATTATCAGACCGGAGAGATTACCCGGACCGATACTTATGAATTTAAAGATTATGTGGTAGTAGTACGCGAATAGGATGAAAAGAAAATTGCTCATATGGATTTTACTGACAGTGCTTGTTTCCGGTACTGCCCAGAATACCCTGATTCCATCGGTGAGCAATTACCACCTTACCTGGACCACCATTAACCCGGCTTTTTCAGGTTTCCGGGATGCCATCAGCATCAGCTCCCTTTATCGCTCCTCACTTTATGGAGAGCTTGGTCCCAGCGATATGCAGCTGAATGTGCACACTCCCCTGGGCAATTCAAAGGTGGCCGTGGGTGGAGTAGTGGCCTATAATAATATCCCCGAAGTGCAGAACCTATATTCCATCATGAGCACCTATGCTTACAGGATATACCTGGGCAGCGGGCGGCTGGCTTTTGGGCTTTCGGCCGGAATGTATGGGGTAAACAGCGATCTCAGTGGTATTGACCTGAGGGATTCTGGCGATCCGGCCTTTCCAACAGAAGCCTATCAGCGCTGGTTCCCCAACTTTGGGACAGGGATTTTATATTATACATCGAACTTATTTGTGGGGCTATCGGTTCCCGAGCTTCTATCCATACCAACCGAGAGCCAGGGCATCGGCAATTTTAATTATGAGAACTACAGATTTATTCTTATAGGGGCCTACCAGTTTAATTTCAGTGAAGCTTTCCGTCTGAAACCAGCACTAATGGTTGATTATAACCAGGCCTCAACCTCTTTTAAGGCAAGTTTGAATATGGGTTTCCTGGATTCAAAGGTCTATGTGGGCGGGGCCTATCAATATCCCAATTTTGCCATTGCGCTTCTTAACTTCCAGGTAAATCCACAATGGCTGATTGGGTATGCCTATACCATTAATACAGGACCGGTTCGCACCTATCTGGGAGGGAGTCATGAAATTGTTCTGCGTTGGGAGTTAAGACCGGTGATCCGGACCATCCCCGACGATCCATTCTATTTTTAGAAGATGAAGAGAGCGATTTTAGTCATAGGAACACTCTTAATCCTGCTGCCTGCGGCGGTGGGACAGGATTATTATAAGGTACGCAAGCAGACCAGGATCTCCTCGAATCTGGACGAAGCCTCTGCTGTCCCCTATGAGGATGGAGTAGTTTATATTACCCAATCGAACAGCGTGGGAGCAAGCAGTCCAACCGATCAAAAAGGTCGTAAACTGTATACCATCTATTTTATGGAAAAGGGGGGAAGGAAAAAACCCTTCCGAGAAGAACTGGTAAGCCAGAAGCATGAGGGCCCGGTCTCTTTTACGGGCGATTTTAAAACCATGGTTTTTTCCCAGCAGCGTCCTGTTGCCGGAAGCAGGGTGGATCCACTTGGACTCTATTTTGCGGAAAAGAATGAAGCAGGAGAGTGGATCAATGAAAGGGCTTTTGAGTTCAACGACAGAGAGGCCTGGCTCTTTTCTCCTGCGCTGTCGCAAGACGGTCGAACTCTCTATTTTTCAGCTAACTATGAAGGCGGACTTGGGGGGTATGATATCTATCGTTCAAAACTCAGGGGTGGGGTGTGGACCAAACCGGAGAACCTGGGGCCTTCAGTCAACAGTCCCGGCAATGAACTCTATCCCTTTATTCACCCACTGGGCAGACTTTATTTCTCAACTGATGGACGTGATAATAATGTGGGAGATTTTGATCTGTTTATGACCGCACTGGTAGATGGAAAGTGGATTGAGGCTGTTAAACTGGATGCGCCTCTAAATGGTCGCACTGGTGATTACCAGGTCTGGTTCAGTGATAACTTTAAGGAAGGGTACCTGACCAGCACCCGCAGGGGCGGGTCCAAGGATGTCTATGAGATTTCCACAAGAATCCCGGAGTTTACTTCTGCCGAGCCCATAAAAAAGACCTATTATAAATACCAGATCCGCGATCGCAAACTGGATACTGTTGATACGGAGTTGTTCAGATATTCATGGGTAATCAACGACACCCTTGAAATCCCCGGGCACGATATTATCTACGAATTTCCCGATACGGGCACCTATCACCTGGAGTTGCGTGTATTTGATATCCAGCTGGATACCTTGTTGGAGCCGCAGACTTTCAAGACCTTGGCTATCAAGCTGAAGGAGCAGGCAGTCATAAGTTGTCCCGACACCATTTCTGTTGGTGCCCGGGTGGAGTTTGACGGGCGCAATACTTATTTACCCGGATTTGATGATTTCACATACCTATGGGATTTTGGCGATGGCAGCTTCGGACAGGGCAAGGTAGTCACCCACTCCTATTTGTACCCCGGAAGATTCCGGGTAACCCTGGGCGTACAGGAGCGACCAAAAAACCGCAGGGATATTCCTGAAATGCGATCTAACTTCAAGAACGTTATTGTTGTCAATTCCGGACAATAGAATTCTGCTTATTTGATAACTCTTATTAAACTTGCATGAATTTTGTATATTTTTAATATATATTGAAATTTGATAATGATGAATCGACTACTATATACATTTATACTATTGACAATCTGGTCTTTAGGACACTCTCAGCCGGTCCCAAACGTGGAAGAAAATATACCCTATCTGATGACTTTCGGGAAAATGGCAGAGACCAGCTGGGGGGATGATGATTTTTCCCAGACCTTTTTTTTCCTGATTCCGGACGATTATGATCAGCCCTTTTTTATCAGGGTATTTGACCCCGATACAGGCGGTAAAGTGGATGAAATTGCAGGTGTATTTGATACCCGTAGTGTTTTTGAGGTATTTGGCGGAGAAGGCAACTGGTCAGAAGACGATGCCAAGGAGACAAGTCCGCGGGGGAACTATAAAAGCGGTACGCTGTTGGCCACCAGGGCCTTTACTGCAAACCCCAGATATGACAATGACTGGTTCACTTTTGGCCCCTTTAATCCGGCCCAGGGGGAACATGCAGAGATGTACAATGGTTATATTTTTAAGATTATCTGTGAAGGTGTATCGGGCGATGATGGCAACATGTACCGCTATTTTCTGAGTACAAGTGCCACCGAGAACAGGCCCATTGAAGGAGCCAATGCCTTTGCGTATGAATACTCATTCAGAATGCACAATGATGTGGAAGAGGTGTCCCATATCTATCCATATGTGGAGGAAGGTACCGTGTCGGTCAGGATCTCTAATTTTGACTGGGACTGGGATGGAAATATTGTTGTAATTTCGGTCTCCCGTCAGGGCAGGGATGTAAATATTTCCGGGGAAGACGAATGGGCCGAAGATGAGCTGAGGGTTCAGGATGATGAGATTAAGACATCCATGGACTTCAGGTTTGTAAAAGCCCGTTCGCTTGTGAGAAATAACAATGTGGTGGTGAATGTAAGGAACCAGTTTGGTGAAGCCATGCCTTTCTACACCATTCCCCTTGGTGGAGTTCCCAAGTACAAGGGGGAGGTGGAGTTTGTCCCCATTGAGTAATATGAACTAATTCAATTTCTGTGAAAAGATTACCAGGCCTCATTCTTGTTTTTCTGCTTTCCTCTTCCGGGTTTGCCCAAAGCTACCAGTTTTCCAATTATGGACTGGAAGATGGCTTGCGGGATAAATTTACCTATACCATTAACCAGGACCAGCAGGGTTTTTTATGGATTGGGACCTCCCAGGGTTTGTGCCGCTTCGATGGGAATGTGTTTGAATACGAATTTAAAGGAGATTCCATAACACAGAGCATTGCACATGCCAGTCTGCTCGATTCGAGAGGCTGGTTGTGGTTTGGCCATGAGAATGGTTTGTTATCTGTTTACAGGGAAGGTCGCTTTCACCAGATAGCACCCGGCGACAACCACCGTTCAAAAATTACAGCTATCAGGGAAGATGCATCCGGCAATATCATGGTTTTGTGTCAGCAGAGTGGATTGCTGGTGCTTGACAGTGACCTGAAAATCATTCATGAAAAGAGTGATGAGGACCTGGAAGATCCCTTTGCAGGCCAGTTTCTCTATGATTTTCAGATTACTCCCGGGGGCAACCTGCTTGTAGCCACCCAGGAAGGTGTAAGTATATTCAGGTATAGCGAGGAGGCAGGGAACTATATCAACACAGGAATACTATCCGGGCTTCAATACCTCGGTGTTCAGGAGCTGGTAAAGGCTAACAACGAAAACGAGTACTGGGCAGGTACCCAGGATGAAGGATTATTCAGGATCAATGGAAGCGGGTATGACCCAGAAGGCTATAGCGTTGAAAAAATCGGAGCGGATAAGGGACTTGCATATGCAAGTGTTTCTTCCATAGTTTTTGATGGAGAAAGAAGGGTCTGGATCAATAGTTTAAGTGAAGGGATTTACCGATTCGATCTGGATGCAAGGGGAAACCTTGGGTCCTCCGAGATTTTCAATGTGGAGAAAGGGATCCCAAATGCATATATCAACCACGTTTTTGTGGATGAGGAGGGAAACCAGTGGTTTTCGACTCCGGGAGATGGCATTACCGTTTTAAGGGACCAGGCCTTCACCTTCTATAATATCTGGGAGGAAGAGAGCTACACCAATGTCACGTCGGTATATGTGGATAAGGATATAAGATGGTACGGTGGAGAAGGTAAGATTGCCTTTACATCCAGAGATGGGAGTAGGGAGTTTTCCTATCTGGGAAGCGCCAACGGACTTCCCGATGATCAGGTGACTGCTCTCTATGCAGATGAAAGTCAGGACCTGTACATCGGTACCTCCCAAAGTGGACTTTTCAGAAAAAAGGCAGGCAGTTCAAGAATTGTTCCCCTGGTGGTATCCGGAAATTCACTGGATAACATAGTAAATGCAATCGATGGAGATGGTACACTTCTCTTTGTGGCAACCAATAACGGGGTTTATACACTGAATCCAAAAACTGGAGAGCGGATCTCCTACACAACCGCCAATGGACTTCCGTATAATAAGATTAATGATGTGCTGGTGGACCGAAATGGAGTCGCATGGATTGCTACCCTGACTCCCGGCCTGATTAGCATTAACTCGGACAAGCAGTTTTTGATCAGTGGCAAACCTAAGCTTGAGTTTAAGACACTGGTTGAGGGCAAGGATGGTGTCATCTGGGCCGGGAGCGACAGAGGGGTTTTTAAATTTGATTTAAACAAGGACTCTCTGAACCATTTCGGTACCGAAAAGGGGATTAAATCGGATTACACCTATGCTATTGCCGCCGATCCAAATGGAAACATCTGGGCGGGACACCGAATGGGACTGAGTGTTATCAATCCCGAGCGGAATACCATACGGGTTTTTGGAAGGGAATCGGGCTTTGATTCTGATGTACGTAACAATGCGGTGGGACTAACCAAAGGGGGAGTGATACTCTTTGGCACCTCCGGGGGTGTAGTGCAGTATGATGCTTATCAGGCCAGGGAAGATACCCTGGCCCCCAGGTTAAGCATAAAATTCATTGATATCTCCGGGGTATCTTATGATCCGGGCGAGGATATCAAACTTAAATATGGGAAATACCGTATTCGCTTCGATTTTGTAGGTATCAATCTCAGTAGTCCGGACCAGGTCACCTACCAGTATAAGCTGGACAAATTTGAGGAGCAATGGTCAGACATCTCGGAACTCACCTATGCTTATTACGGCCGTGTGGAGGATGGAGACTATACCTTTATGCTAAGGGCCTGTGATGGAAACGGGAACTGTTCCACGGAAGTGCTTACCCAGAACATCTCAGTGAAGATCCCGGTATGGAAGGCCTGGTGGTTTATTTTTGCTCTGGTTTTGTTCGTGCTGACCATCATTTTTGCGGTGTTCAAAATCAGGGAACGAAATCAGAAAGCAATCCAGGAATATCTTCAGCGTCAGCTGGATGAGCGAACACGGGAAGTGGTTCAGCAGAAAGAGGAGATAGAGGTGAAGAACAGGGATATTACCGATTCACTTAACTATGCTCAGCGGATCCAGGCCAGCATCCTGCCTCCCATTAAGAAGCTGCACGATACCTTTAGTGGTAGTTTCGTCTTCTATCAGCCACGAGATATTGTATCGGGCGATTTCTACTGGTACGAGCAGGTGGGCGAGAACAGGTTCATCGTGGTGTGCGCCGACTCGACCGGACACGGAGTTCCCGGCGCCTTTATGTCCATGATTGGGACCACCCTGATTAAGGATATATGTCTGCGGGCAGGTATCGTAAAGCCATCCCAGGTACTTACCACCCTTGATAATGAGGTAAGAGAAGCACTGAACCAGAATATGGAAACCAGCGGGTCAAATGACGGGATGGATATTATTGTGGCAGAGATGGATATGAAAACTAATAAGTTAATAGTCAGTTCTGCCATGCGTCCTGTGATTATCTATTCAGGAGGAGAGCAAATCTATGTGAAGGGTAGCCGGAGTTCTATCGGGGGACAACTGGATGAGGACAGGGTGGAAAAAGACTTTATTGACCAGGAGTTCCAGCTGAAGAAAGGTGATATCATTTATATGTTCTCGGATGGTTATCCTGATCAATTTGGCGGTCCGCTTGGCAGGAAGTTCAAGATGGTCAGGCTCAAGAACCTGCTCAGGGATATCCACGACAAGCCCATGGATGAACAATACAATTACATCAAGAGCAACTTCTTCCTCTGGAAGGAGGATCTCGAACAGGTGGATGATGTATTGTTTATGGGGATCAGAATCTGATCAGTTTTCCTCTTCTAGGTCTATTCCGCTCAGCACAATCACATCTGTAGTATCTGTATTGCTTCGGTTATAATCCCTGTCAATAATAAAAAATGTATAGTAGATTGTATCGTATTTGATCACGGGGTAGGAGATCTCCAGGTCCATTGTTCCGCTTAAGGGTTGTTTGTCCAGGTAGGGAATCCTGTAGCGAAGAATTCCACCTTCCTCATCGGGGATTTCAACATATTCATAGTCCTGCAGGTCATACAACTGGAGGAAAAAGTTGTATTTGACCGTGTCGGGTACATTCAAATCGTTTGTGTCGATCAGAGGAAGGAGGCCCAGGTTCCCGTCGCCATCAGTAAAGTCAAAAGTTAGTTGTCCCATCAGGGATCTGTTGCCCAGTTCGTCTATGGAGATATAAAGTCCGAATCCCTGGTAGTCAATCACCGGTTCATCCGGATACACCGGATCGATCTCATTGCATGAGATCATCAGTAGAAGGGTGCTGAACAAAAGGGCTGTTCTTGTTTTCATCGCAATACAATACTACAAAAATCCTGCCTATTTTTTTCTCATGAAGATCCGAATTGGAACGCCGGTGAAATTGAAATGCTTCCGAAGCTGGTTTTCCAGGTAGCGTTTGTAAGCTTCCCTGACGTACTGCGGCAGGTTACAGTAGAAGGCAAATGCCGGAGCATGGGTGGGTAATTGCGTCACATATTTGATCCTGATAAATTTACCCTTCACTGAAGGGGGTTGGTTTTCGTCAATGACCTGCTGCATCACTTCATTCAGTGTCGAAGTGGGAATCCTGACCTGGCGGTTTTCATAAACCTTTATGACCAGTTCCAATGCCTTGTGTATCCGCTGTTTGGTCAGAGCGGAGATAAATAGAATGGGTACATCAACAAAGGGTTCGAGTCGTTGTTTAATTAGCTCCTCAAACTGTTTCTGAGTTTGAGTTTCCTTATCAACCAGGTCCCATTTATTGACCAGTACTACCACTCCCTTCCGGTTGCGTTCAATGAGGTGAAAAATATTTACATCCTGAGACTCAATTCCTATGGTGGCATCGATCAGCAGCATGCAGACATCTGCATATTCGATGGCCCGTACCGATCGCATCACTGAATAGAATTCCAGGTCCTCTTTCACCTTCCCCTTTTTACGCAGTCCGGCTGTATCTACCAGGTAAAAATCGTGATTGTATTTGCTGTACCTTGTATGGATGGAGTCGCGTGTGGTGCCCGATATGGGCGTTACAATGTTTCTCTCCTCTCCGACAAGCGCATTGACCAGTGAGGATTTTCCAACATTGGGGCGCCCCACCACAGCTATTTTCGGAATTTCTTCCTCTTCCTCCTCTTCCGCTTTTTTCTCAAACATGGATACGAGTTCATCCAGCATATCGCCGGTGCCACTGCCGTTAATGGAGGAGAGTGGGAAATAGTCACCCAGGCCAAGGCCATAGAAAACGGAGGCATCATAGAGCCTGTTTGCATTGTCTACCTTGTTTACCACAAGCAATACGGGCTTCTTAATCTTCCGTAGCATTCCTGCCACGGTCAGGTCCAGGTCGGTGATTCCGGAAATAACATCTACCATGAAAACCACCACATCGGACTCCTCAATGGCAAGCAGAACCTGCTTTCGGATCTCTTCTTCGAAAATATCATCCGAGTTGGTCACATATCCACCTGTATCAATGATACTGAATTCGTGACCGTTCCAGATCACCTTGCCATAATGTCGGTCGCGGGTAACACCGCTTTCTTCATCCACAATTGCCTTTCTCGACTCAGTCAGACGATTAAAGAAGGTGGATTTACCCACATTGGGTCGCCCTACGACGGCTACAATATTTCCCATACTTCAGAAAACTTAATGGTAACCAAAACTCTTAATGAAACGTTCATTGTTGCGCCAATCCTTTTTCACTTTCACACGGAGTTCAAGAAAGACTTTCTTCTGAAAGAAGGTTTCCATGTCCAATCTCGACTCTCTGCCCACTTTTTTCAATGCTTTCCCTTGGTTTCCAATGAGGATGCCCTTCTGACTCTCACGCTCCACATAGATCAGGGCGTAGATACGGATCAGCTTCACTTCCTCTTTAAATGATTCAATTTCTACCTCCACTGCATAGGGAATTTCCTGTTTGTAGTAGAGAAGGATCTTCTCCCTGATCATCTCTCCCACGAAGAAGCGCTCCGATTTATCTGTAAGGGCATCCTTGGGATAATAGGGGGGCGATTCGGGGAGGTGTTCAAGGATTCTGTGAAAGATAGAATCCACATTAAATTTCTTCAGGGCACTGATGGGTATCATTTCCGCTCCGGGGAGGATTTTTTCCCACATCTCCATCGTAGTTCTCACCTGCTCCTGGGTACTCAGGTCAATCTTATTGATCACAAGCAGCACAGGAACCTTTGCTTTAGCCATACGCTGGAGGAATGCATCTTCCGGATCTGGTCTTTCACCAATTTCAGTCAGGTAGATAAGTACATCGGCGTCCACCAAAGCCGAACGGGCAGCTTTTAACATGGTTTCCTGTAACTTGTAGCTTGGGTCGAGGATTCCCGGGGTATCCGAAAAGATCACCTGGTACTCAGGTGTATTCAGGATCCCATGGATCCTGTGCCTGGTTGTCTGGGCCCTGGAGGTAATGATGGAGAGCTTTTCACCCACCAGGGCATTCATCAGGGTCGATTTACCCACATTGGGCTTCCCGATAATATTTACATATCCTGCTTTATGATTCATGCTATTCGTAGGCATTCATTTTTAACCTGGTGATCTCTTTTTCAGAAAGAAGTCTCCATTTCCCCCTGGGAAGGTTCTTTTTAGTAAGGCCCCCAAAATAGACCCTGTCAAGTTTTTCTACCCTGTAACCAAGCGATTCAAACATCCTTCGCACGATGCGGTTTTTCCCGGAATGGATCTCCAGTCCCACTTCCTTTTTATTCTCAGTGCTGGCATAGCTGATAGCATCCGGCTGGATAAAACCATCCTCCAGGGTAAGTCCGTCGGCCAGTGTTTTCAAATCGTTGGCAGTGATTGCCTTATTCAGGAACACATGGTAGATCTTCTTCTTATTGCTCGATGGATGCGTCATTTTCTTGGCCAGCTCCCCGTCATTGGTAAAGAGCAGGACTCCGGTTGTATTGCGATCGAGCCGCCCCACCGGATAAACTCGTTCGTTACATGCTTCCTTTATAAGCAACATAACCGTTTTCCGTTCCCTGGGATCATCGGTGGTGGTTACATAGTCCTTGGGTTTGTTAAGCACCAGGTAAACTTTACGCTCGGTTCGGATTCGTTCTCCATTGTATTTGACTTCGTCTTCCGGATTCACCTTACTGCCCAATTGGGTCACTGACTTTCCATTTACAGTGATCAGGCCGGCCGTAATCAGATCATCCGCCTCACGTCGAGAACAGATGCCTGCAGCAGCAATATATTTATTGAGCCGTACCAGGTCCCCTGCAGTTTTCTTAGTAAGACGATGGCTGGAGGCAGTGGCTCCGGGCCGGGTGCTCTTTATGGTCGATTTTCCCTGGCCAGAACTCTTTGATGACCTGCGCCTGTCCTCAAGTGGTTTAAAACCACCATCTTTGGTGAGGGCGGGCCTTCCGCTCTTTGTCCTGCTCCCTTTTTTTGGTGCTCCTGGTGTACTCAAATGCCTGTTTTTTAATAAAAGTTAAAGGATACAAAGATACAGCTTATTAAGTTACATTCTTGGAATAATAGTTTTAACTTTGGTGACGTTTTTAAAAACAGGTAAATATGAGCTTAGTTATCTCAATTTCAGGCATTCGTGGAACCATTGGAGGCAAGCCTTCTGAAGGTTTAACACCCATCGATACAGTACAATTTGCAGCGGCTTACGCCTCCTGGCTGATTGCAAAATCCGGGAAGGAAAGGCCGTCGGTAGCCCTGGGGCGCGATGCACGTATTTCCGGACCCATGGTGGAGCAACTGGTTTCAGCCACACTTTCGGCCATGGGTGTGGATGTGTACCTGATGGGATTTGCCACCACTCCGACGGTGGAAATAGCTGTCACAGAAATGGGTGCTGATGGTGGCATCATCCTGACCGCCAGTCATAATCCGGCACAGTGGAATGCGTTAAAACTGCTCAATGGCAGGGGGGAGTTTCTTTCAGGAGCGGATGGTGAAGCCATTCTAAAGGCGGCCCGCTCCAATGATTACAGCTTTGCGGATGTAAAAAAACTGGGGCGCATTAAACCTCTGGAAGGAATGGACGTCAAACACATCGATCAGGTACTTGAATTGGACCTTGTATTACCTGAAAAGATAAAAAAGAAAAACTTTCGTGTGGCTATTGATTGTGTAAATTCGGTAGGAGGTCTTATTCTTCCACAGCTGCTTAAAGCACTGGGAGTGGAAGATGTGATAGAGCTTTATTGCGATCCCACGGGCGATTTTCCCCATAATCCCGAACCACTTCCTGAAAACCTGACGGAGATTTCTGAGTTGATGGTACGTGAAAAGGCCGATGTTGGATTTGTGGTGGATCCCGATGTGGACCGCCTGGCCATTGTTTGTGAAGATGGCTCAATGTTTGGCGAAGAATATACTCTGGTGGCCGTAGCCGATTATATTCTCTCAAGGAAGCCGGGCAATACTGCTTCAAACCTTTCATCCACCAGGGCGCTCAGGGATGTAAGCGAAGGACATGGACAATCCTATTTCCCATCTGCAGTGGGAGAGGTGAATGTGGTCAGGACCATGAAGCAGAATGAGTGTGTGATTGGGGGTGAAGGCAATGGTGGAATCATCTACCCGGCTCTTCATTACGGAAGGGATGCGCTGGTAGGGATTGCCCTGTTTTTGACCCACCTTGCCGAAAGTGGTATGGAGTGTAGTGTCTTGCGTAAGTGCTATCCCGATTACTTTATCTCCAAGAATAAGATCACTCTTCCGGAAGGTGTCGATGCTGATCAGCTGCTTGCTGCTTTTGAACAAGCCTATGCTAGCTATGATATTAATAAGGTGGATGGAGTGAAAGTGGATATGCCCGAAGGATGGGTGCACCTGCGGAAATCCAATACCGAACCGATTATTCGCCTTTATGCCGAAGCCGGCAGCAGTGAAGAGGCTGAGCGAATTGCCGGGGAGGCCATGCATGCTATAAATGAATTATTATAATTAGGACTATTGTTATTTTAAAGGGACCATGAAAAGAAAGACCATACTTGCCATTGTTATTCCTGTGACTCTGATTGTTACATTGGTACTTTATTCAATGTTTTCAGGAAAGGAGAAAGAAGTTGTCATCGAAACCGAGGTGGAGCAGGGAGTATTTGAAATTGCCGTAATGGTTACTGGTGAGCTTCAGGCCATCCGGGAGACTGAGATTAAGGCGCCCTCACAGCTACGAAGCAGAAACCTGCGAATCCGTAGTGTAAAGATCCAGGATCTGATTCCCGAAGGTACTGTAGTTGATTCCGGACAATGGGTGGCTACCCTGGACCGGTCCGAAGCAGATAATTCACTGAAGGATATCATGGATAACCTGGAACAGAAACAGTCTGAGTATATGCGGGTCAAGCTGGATACCACCATGCAGCTCAGGGAACTGCGCGATGAGTTATTTAACTTGAAGTTTGCCATGGAGGAGGCAGAAATCACAGTGGAGCAATCCAAGTTTGAACCCCCGGCTACCATTCGCCAGGCACAGATTGAACTGGAGAAGGCCAAAAGAGCCTACAGTCAGGCTGAGAAGAATTATGATTTGAAGGTAAGACAGTCAGCTGCTAATATGCGCGAGGCAGAGATCAATATGGCCCGGGACCAGCGGAGTAAGGATGAGATGGAAGCCGTGTTGCAGATGTTTGATATCTATGCTCCCGGATCGGGGATGGTAATCTATAAGAAAGATTGGAACGGACAAAAAAGGACCGCCGGATCGGAAATTAATACCTGGGACCTGGCAGTGGCTACCCTGCCTGATCTCTCTACCATGATTTCCATGACCTATGTGAATGAGATCGATATCAGTAAGCTGAAAAAGGGACAGAAGGTTGATATTGGTGTGGATGCTTTTCCCGAGAAAAAGTTTTCCGGGGAAGTGGTCGAGGTTGCCAATATAGGTCAGCAGCTCCCCAATACGGATGCCAAAGTATTTGAGGTGCGAATTGAACTCAATGAGCGGGACACCATACTCAGGCCTTCTATGACCACCAGCAATATGGTGATTACCAAGGTGCTGGATAGTGTGTTGTTTATTCCGCTGGAAGCAGTGCATGCCAATGATAGCCTGACCTTTGTTTACACCCGTGACGGTAGAAAGCAGGTGGTAGTACTGAGTGAATCCAATGAAAACCATATTGTAGTGGATATGGGATTGAAGAAAGGAGAGAAGCTCTACCTATCCAATCCGGACAATCCTGAAAACTTTGAATATGCAGGACTGGAGCTGATGAAGGAGATCGAACGCAGAAAGGCCGAGGAGGAGCAGAAGAGGAAGGAAATGATGGAGCAGATGAATCAGCCAAAACAGCCACGTAATTTCCAGGGTCCAAGCCCGGGTGGACAGGCAAGAACTAAAAGGAAGTAGGCCCATGGGACGCTATTTGCATGACGTAGTTATAGCCATTGAGTCGATCATGGCCAACCAGATGCGAAGTATTCTGACAGCCCTGGGGATTATTTTCGGGGTAGCAGCGGTAATTACCATGCTGGCTATTGGTAAGGGAGCGCAACAGGAGATACTCGAGCAGATCAAGATGGTGGGGGTTAACAATATCATGGTGACTCCTATTATTGAAGCTTCTGAAGGGGAGAACGGTACTGACTCAGGAGGAGAGTCCCAGAAGAAAAAGTTTTCACCGGGACTAAGCCTCAAGGATGTGGATGCCATTAAGGAGGTGATCCCTACCGTGAATACAGCCTCTGCCGAAATAACACTGAACTCTTATGTTATCAAGGAAGGGAAACGGGCAAGTGCCAAGCTGCTGGGTGTATCCAATGCCTATTTCGAAATTTTTAATCTTCCTCTTCAGGAGGGTGGTTTTTTTAATGATTTTCAGGAAGAAAACGGTATTCCGGTTTGTGTGATCGGGGCCAATATCAAGAATAAGTTTTTCAGCAAGGAGGATCCTATCGGCAAATACATCAAGTTTGATAAGGTCTGGCTAAAGGTGATTGGTGTGCTGGAAAAGAATGATGTTAGCCTGACCCGTTTCGAAAATATAGGTGTTAATGTGATGAACGACAATATCTATGTGCCGGTAAAAACCATGTTAATGCGCTACCAGAACAGGGCCCTGGTGGGCTCCAGGATCAAAGGTAGTGAAGGCATGTTTTTCTTTGGTGGCATGGCAGCCAGTTTCTCATCCTCCAACGACAGTGAGTCCAACTACAACCAGCTGGACCGGATTATCGTGCAGGTGAAAGAGTCAAACGAATTGGCTCCCTCCACCGACCTGATGGCCCGATTGCTTCTCAGGCGACATGAGGAGGTAAAGGATTTTGAGATCACAGTCCCGGAGCTGCTGCTCAAACAGGAGCAACGGACCAAGGACATCTTTAATATTGTGCTTGGGGCCATTGCCAGCATCTCCCTGCTGGTGGGCGGCATCGGGATCATGAATATCATGTATGCCACAGTGATGGAGCGTATCAAGGAGATTGGGACGCGGCTGGCCATTGGTGCTCAGAAAAGGGATATTGTGGTTCAGTTCCTGGCCGAAGCTGTTCTGATCAGTGTAATTGGCGGCCTGATTGGTGTCATTATTGGGATTACAGCCTCTTGGCTGGTCAACCGCTTTGCCGATATTGCAACCATTGTTACACCCATCAGTGTTATTATTTCATTTGCAGTTTCTGCATCTGTAGGCGTTATCTTCGGGTACTCGCCAGCTAAAAGGGCTTCCGAACGGGATCCCATCGAATCTTTAAGGTATGAATAATATGTTTCGCAAGGTAATCATAGGATTATGCCTGGTGCTTGGCATCCAGGTCTCTGCACAGTCTCAGTCAGATATAGAAGTGAAGAAGCTTACGCTTCCTGAGGTCATTAAATTGGCGCATGAGCAGTCCTTGATGGCCCTGATGTCGAGACATCAGTTCCGTAGTAGCTACTGGGAGTACAGGTCCCACCAGGCCAATTACAGGCCCGGGCTGACCCTGGAGGGAACCTTGCCTGCCTTGACCAATGCTACGGAGAGTGTGATTCAGCCCGATGGTACAGAGGAGTTTGTACAACGCTCCAATATGAAAACTTCCGTGGAAATGCAGCTGAACCAAAATATAGCGCTTACTGGCGGACGTGTGTTTGTAAGCTCTCAACTTCAGAGAAATGATAACTTCGGAGAGGATCCGCCAAACACCTATCTCTCTTACCCGGTGACCATTGGGTTTATGCAGCCCATTAATGGCTACAATGAATTCAAATGGGCCCGTAAGATTGAGCCCATAAAGTTTGAGCAGGCCAAACTGCAATATCTTAATACAATGGAGCGGGTGAGCCAGCAATCGGTCAGGTATTTTTTCGATTTAGCACTGGCCCAGATCAACCTTGAGATTGCAGAGAAAAATATGGCCAATAGCGATACCCTTTATCAGATTGCCACGGGGCGTTACCAGCTGGGAACCATTGCAGAGAATGATTTGCTCCAGATGGAACTCAGTCGTTTGAACTCGGAGACATCCCTGAATGAAGCGATTATTGACCTGGAACTGCGTAAATCCAGGCTTCGTTCTTTCCTGGGATTCAATAGCAAGGTTAGCCTGGAGCTGGTTCTTCCCAGGGAGGTTCCCATGATTGAAATGGATTATGAAAGGACCCTGGCCGAGGCCAGAGAAAACAATCCGGATATACTGAATATGCGGCGGCAGTTGCTGGAGGCAGAACAGGCTGTTGCGGAGGCTCGATCACGTAAGGGTTTTCGGGGGGATCTCTTTGCGCAATTCGGACTCAGTGGTAATGATTATGATATTCCTGGCGCATATGGCAACCTGGACCGTCAGCAGCGGGTAGAAGTGGGTATACAGGTACCTATACTGGACTGGGGTATGGGAAAGGGGCTATACCGAATGGCTCAGTCAGCAGAGGAGGTAGTTAAAATGGATGTGAGTCAGTCCATGATCGATTTCGATGAGAATATTTTCCTCCAGGTCATGCAGTTCAATCTGCAGGATAACCAGGTGGCCATTGCTTCCAAGGCAGATACCATTGCCGACCTTCGCTATGAGGTTACCAAGCAGCGATTTCTTATTGGGAAGATTGATGTGCTGGATCTGAATGTGGCCGTGGAAGAAAAGGATGTGGCCCGCCGGGGTTTTGTGGAAGCTTTACGTAACTATTGGAACTACTATTACGACCTGAGGGGACTCACCCTTTTTGATTGGCAGAAGGGGATAAAACTTTCGGAGGACTTTGACGATTTGCTGGATTAGAAAATCAGCTTCTGAATTGCTTGCTTTGCTGATAGATATGATCCAGGATGCTCCGGTCTTCCTGTGACAGCTCCATACCCCTGCATTCCAGGACCAGGTTGGCTGTCTCCAGTACCTTCTCCATTTTATAGTCTGTAAAACCTCCGGCTCCTCCCCAGCTGAAAGAGGGGATAAAGGTTTTGGGGAATCCTGAACCGAAAATATTTGCCGATACACCCACCACGGTACCTGTATTAAACATAGTATTAATGCCGCATTTGGAATGGTCGCCCATGATCAGGCCGCAGAACCGACTTCCTGTATTGATAAATTTGCTTTCGGGGTAGTTCCAGACCTTCACCTGGGCATAGTTGTTTTTCAGGTTGGAGTTATTGGTATCGGCTCCCAGATTACACCATTCGCCCAGCACCGAATTACCCAGATATCCGTCATGGGCCTTGTTGGAGTTGGAATGCAGCACTGAATTCTTGATTTCGCCGCCTACCTTACAATAGGGGCCTATGGTGGTGGGTCCATAGATTTTAGCTCCCATTTTCACCACAGCTCTCTGACCAAGGGCAAATGGTCCGCGAATGACAGATCCCTCCATAATTTCACTATCCGTACCCAGGTAGATTGGTCCACGTGTTGCATTAAGTGTAAAATAGCCTCCTTTAAAACCCGGCTCCACGAACACATTTTCCGGCCGGTCCACCTGCACCGTATCGCTCAGTTTTTCGCTGCTTCGTCCCCGGGTGACACGCCTGAAATCGGCCTCAATCTCCTGTCCGTTCAAACGAAAGATCTTCCAGGGATAGTCCACCAGTGAAATATCGCCCGCATACTCTTTTCCCTCCTTGATCCATTGTTCCGGATCAAAAGAATCACATATGAGCTTCCCGATCCGGGCAGCCAGCAAAAGCCCATCCTTTACAAGAATCTGCTTCTCTTTCAGACTGTTGACGATGTCTAAAATATTATTGTCAGGCAGGAGAGAGCTGTTGATGAGGAGATTGGAATCTCCTGGTCTGCATGGGTACTTTCCCCGCAGATATTTTTTCGTAAGGGGTGAGGAAAGGATCCCCAGTTCATGCTCCCACTTTTCTGCAATGGTCATAATCCCAAGCCTGAGATCCGAGACAGGACGGGTAAAGGTAAGGGGCAGGAGCTTGTCCCAGAAATGGTGGTCAAACAGGATCAGCTGCATCTTTTTTATTTAAAAGTAAAAAAAAAAGCCATCCCAATAATGAGATGGCTTGCGATCAGGATGTATTTTCCTGCTATTTTTTCTTTTTATCCAGGTGGGTCTTGTACCGGTTCATGAACTTATCCACACGTCCGGCAGTATCGACCAGTTTCATCTTACCGGTATAAAACGGGTGTGAAGTACTGGAGATTTCAAGTTTGATCAGTGGATACTCATTTCCATCTTCCATTTTAATAGTCTCTTTGGAGGGAGCTGTTGACTTGGTCAGGAAGGTGAATTCATTGGACATGTCCTTAAATGCAACTAATCTGTAGTTCTTTGGATGTATATCTTTCTTCATCTTATTGTTATTTTCAAAACCCACGCTTTTTTCAAAACGGAATGCAAAGATAGAAATGTTTGTTATAACTTCAAAATATTTGGAGGAAGTTTTGACTCATTTACAGCATCTTCCATAAATCTTTTATAAGGTTTTTTCCTGTCGAACAAATATCGGTAGGTATGATGCGTTTTGACATGTGTGGCTCCGGTAGCCAGGTATAGGGAAATCATTTTGGGATTGAAATCGCCTACCCATGAAAGTTCAAACTCTTTGTAATGCGGTTTCTGGTCCATCACCTTCCTTAGCTGGTAGAAAATACCGGATTCCACGCCGGAGTTTTGGTATTTTGGAATCACACCGGCTGCAGTTCCCCGGGCCCTGGTTATGGTATTCTTTCTTTTATAATTCAGGAACTTCAGTTTGTTTACCAGGTGGAGCTTTCCGTTGAGGTGCCTGAAAATCTGGTTGGCATCGGGAAGGAACATGAAAAAGGCTATGGGTTCATTGTTAAAGTAAGCATACCAGATCATCTCCGGATCAATAATTGATTTAATCTTCCTCAGTTCATCATAGAGTGAGGCGGGATCCATGGGGGTGAAATCCTTTCTGAACTTACTCCATGCCTGGTTGTAGATGGAGACAGTATCGTCTACAAAGCGGGAGGTGTTTTTTGGGTCAAAATGTTTGTATGAGTAGCCTTCCCGGTGGTTGATCCATTCGGCAATTTTCCAGAAGCGTTCAGGGAAGGGTTTATTCAGGTCAAGATGAAAGCTCAGTTGTCTGTAGTAGAGTTGAAAACCATAGCTCTCAAATAGTTCTTTGTAATAGGGCGGGTTGTATGTCATCCCCAGAGCCTGTGGGATAAAGCCCTGAACAAGGCAGCCCCAGTTGGTATCGTTCTCGCCGAAGTTGATGGGGCCGGTCATGGCCTCGTAGCCATTTTTCTGCAGCCACACTTTGGCCGTATCGAAAAGCATAAACGCTACCTGCTGATCGTCAACGGACTCAAAAAAGCCACATCCGCCACTCTTCACATAATCAGCTTCATCCTTGTCGGTATCATAGAAGGCTGCAATTCTGCCCACAGTTTTCCCCTGGTCGTTCCGGACGATCCACCTTACAGCCTTGCCGTGCTTATAATAGGGATTGATTCCGGGATTAAAAGCATTCCTGATCTCGCTATCGAACTGAACCACATGGCTGGGATCGTTACGGTACAATTTCCTGGGAAAATCCAGGAAATCCTTTTCGTGCTGTTTGTTTTCCACTGCCAGAATCTGCATAGTAGAATCGTTTGATTTAAAGCTTAAACCAGTCTTGCATGATCTCATCCTCAGGAGAGTATTCCTGGTGACTATGGTGAAAAAACTCGTTCTTTTTTGGAATATATATGTACTCCCTGGCCCACTCAAGGTGGTGGATGCTTACCTCCCTGATGGCATAAAGCACCTGGTGCAGCTCTTCGTTGGTCATAGTGGGATGGAGGGACCATCTAACCCAGCCGGGTTTTTCGGAAAGATCCCCATCATTGATCATTTCTGTAATTTCAAGCGACTGGGCATGGGTGACCTCCAGCAGAAAATGGCCATAGGTGCCTGCACAGGCGCATCCGCCCCTGGTCTGTACGCCAAAGCGGTCGTTCAGCAGTTTTACAAAGAGGTTGAAATGGATGGCTGGATGGTAAAATGAGATCACTCCAAGCCGGTCGTCCACATTGTTGGCCAGAATCTCGATCCCTTCAATCTCCCTGAGTCCGGGCAGTGCAATCTTCAGCAGTTCCTCCTCTCGCTTCATAATATTATCCACTCCCATCTGCTCCTTTAGCTCGATGGCCAGGGCCGCTTTGATGGATTGCAGGAAGCCCGGCGTTCCACCATCTTCCCTTACCTCAATATCATCCACATACTTGTACCGGCCCCAGGGATTGGTCCAGTCTACCGTACCACCTCCGGGGTTGTCGGGAACCTCTGAATTGTACATTTGCTTATCAAAGATCAGCACCCCTGATGAACCGGGTCCGCCAAGGAACTTATGGGGTGAGAAGACGATGGCATCCAGCTTCTCCATAGGATTCTCCGGGTGCATATCGATATTCATATAGGGCGCGCTGGCTGCAAAATCTATCAGGACCAGGCCACCATATTCATGCATCAGCTTGGCCATAAGGTGGTAGGGTGTTTTAACACCGGTAACATTGGAGCATGCAGTGAAAGATCCGATCTTGAAATTCCGATCCTTGTAGAGTTCCAGCTTGGCCCTCAGATCGTCCAGATCCACCCGAAGTTGCTCATTGGGTTCAATCATCACCACATCGGCTATGGTTTCAAACCATGAGGTATGATTGGAGTGATGCTCCATATGGGTGAGAAATACTACCGGGCGTTCACCTTTCTTTACACAATCGTTGCCGCTGCCCCCGCATCCTTTCAGACTCAGGATACGCATTAGTTTATTGATCACTGCGGTCATTCCGTAGCCAGCTGTGATAATCACATCATTGGGGCCGGCATTCACATGCTCCTTAATCAGTTGATGGGAGCGGTGATACGCTTTGGTCATCAGGGTGCCGGTAAATGTGGTCTCCGTATGAGTATTGGCCACAAACGGTCCGAATTGTGTCTGCAGTTTCTGCTCAATGGGCTCATAGAGTCTGCCACTGGCGATCCAGTCGCCATAGATGATTCGTTTTGTTCCATAGGGAGACTCAAAGGTGGCATCATTCCCGATGATTTTATCCCTGAAGGGCTCGAAATATTTCTCTAGTTCACTCACAGATATAATTTATCATTAACCCACTAAGCACTAACTTCCTAACTCAATTCCTGCCCGAGAACCTGGACAAAAGTCTCAGGAACTCTATATAGAGCCAGATCAACGTCACCATCAGTCCAAATGCACCATACCACTCCATGTACTTCGGGGCCCCCATCTGTGAACCCTTTTCGATGAAATCGAAGTCCATAATCAGGTTTAAAGCAGCAATAACAATAATAACCAGGTTGATCAGGATGCCCAGTGGTCCTGTCGAATGCATAAAGCCAACCGGCATACCAATCATACCCAGGATCCAGCTGACCAGGTAAGCGAAAAAGACAGCTCCTGTGGCCATCATCACCCCGCGTCTGAATTTGGGGGTGGCCCGAATACGACCCGATCGGTAGAGAAACAACATTGTAAACAGGGTGCCAATGGTCAGCAATACCGCCTGGAAAGCTACACCGGGGTACTTTGCATTGATAATCGCACTGATGGCACCCAGGAAGAGCCCTTCCAGAATGGCATAGATGGGTGCAGTAATGGCCGACGATTGTGGCCGGAATATGGTAATCAGAGCCATGATAAAACCGCCGATGGCGCCTACAATGGCCAGGGTACCAGCCCTGCCCGGATCGGCACTCATCACCATGTTCCATGTATAGGCCGCAGCTGCAATCACCAGCAACAGCATGATACCAACTTTATTTATGGTGCCATTGATAGTCATGGCAGTACTTCCGGAATCTATAGTACCGGCCTTTTCAAAAATCTTTCCTGTCATCGCAGGATTGGATGACCTCATTGCTCTCATCTCCTTCAAATTTGCGTTAAATATATGGGTTTTTATCTTGACAGAGGTGGTCAAATTACATGCCAGAGAATAGCAGGAAACAAAACCTGACAGAATTGCAGTTTAATTTCTATTTTTGATTATGATTAGTGCCCTTCGCAACATCTGGCAAAGTGAGTTCTTCAGGAACGTGGCCACATTGATCTCCGGAACTACCCTGGCCCAGGCTTTTTCAGTGTTGATTTATATTCTTCTGAGCCGAATCTATACCGAGGAGGACTTCGGGGTTTTCGGCTTGTATATGAATATTCTGAATATCACGGTGATATTCTCCACGGCCAAGTATGAGCTGGCCATTCTGCTTCCAAAAAGTGAACGTGAATCAATTAACCTGCTTGGACTCTCAGGAATGATCAGTGTGTTGGTCAGCCTGCTCTTGCTGGTGATCGTAATTCCGATGAATGATCAGATATCCAGGTGGCTGGGCAGCGAACAGATCTCCAGATGGCTCTATTTCATACCCCTATCCACCCTGATGGTGGGCTGGTTTACCTCTTTTAGGAACTTCTCAAACCGGCAGAAGCGGTACAAATTGATTGCCGGGGCCAATATTGGTCAGAGCATTTCCAACTCCCTGCTAAAGCTTGGACTGGGTTTGCTTATTGCCGGAGCAGCCGGTCTGATTTTCGGAGTGATCTTTGGACAGGTAGTTGGATTCCTGATCTTTTTTATGGTGCACTGGCGAATAAACGGATCGAAGGTGAACTGGATGAGCTGGAGTGAGATGAAACGACTGGGGCTTAAGTACAGCCTCTTTCCCAGGTATAATATGTGGCAGGGGCTGATCAACAATTTTTCCGGCGCCTTCCCGGTTTTCATATTAAGCTCCTATTTTTCCACAGCTACCGCCGGGCTCTATACCTTTGGATATATGATTCTGTACAGGCCGGTAAACCTAATGGCTAACGCGTTCTATCAGGTTATGTTTCAGCGATTTGTAGAGAAGAAGCATATCAATAGTTCCATTCGTCCGGACGTACTGTTGTTTTTGAAACGCAGCATACAGGTCTTAGCGCTTCCCTTTATTGTTGCGGCAATAGGCTTTCCTGAAATATTCGGATTCATCTTTGGCGATAAATGGATCGAAGCAGGCAGATATGCTCAGATCTTATTGCCCTGGATCTTTATGACAAGCCTGGTGATGCCCCTTTCATTTATTCCGGACCTCTATAAAAAGCAGCGGGTAGCCATGATCATTGATGGAGTCAAGCTGGTGGGCAGGCTGACAGGCCTTGCGGTGGGAGTGATTATGGAAAATGTTTATATTGGCCTGGCTTTATATAGTGGACTGAGTGCGCTAATTATTGGATATAGCCTGTTCTGGTATCTGCAGCTGGTGAAGGAGAATCCACCTGTTGATGAACAGGATCAATTATGAGAAGAGAATGAGTAAGATAGGCAAAGCATTAAAGGCACTCTGGTGGATTGTCCGAAAACCGGTACTTCTGAACAATGTCCTCACTGATGAGGATAGCTGGAGGAGCTATGTGGAGAAGAAGTATAAGTTGCCGGGCGGACTCCCCGTGGTGGAGATGGGCCAGCTCATCGCTTCCGATTCCATTGAACTGGGGCCCATGACCTTTCTGGACGGAGGATCCCTGCCCACCGATATGATGTTGCTGGCCGGACTGGCTGAAGGAATAGAGAAGTGTGCCTATTTTGAAATTGGAACCTGGCGGGGCGAAAGTGTTACTACGGTTGCCTCCAGGGCCCGTAGCTGCCATACGCTCTGTCTCACCGACCAGGAGATGCGCCGGATGGGAATGCATCCGAGTACCATTGAATCGCACAGGCTCTTTTCAAAAGAGCTGGCGAATGTTACCCATTTAAGTGGCGATTCTAGGAATTTCGATTTCGGACAGCTCAACAAGAAATTTGATCTGTTTTTTATTGATGGCGACCACCATTATGATTGTGTCAAAAGCGATACGCAAAATATATTCAAACACCTTATTCATGAGAAGAGCATAGTAGTGTGGCATGATTATGGCTTCCATCCCGATCAGGTAAGGTATGAGGTAATGGCTGCCATTCTTGACGGGATTGGAGCTGAACGAACAGGCAGGGTCTACCATGTGGCACATACCAAGTCGGCCATCTTTACAGGAGAAACCATTCCTTCTTTAGCGGCGAATTTTCCTCTTGTGCCGGAAGAGTATTACCTTACCGAGATTTCTCGTCACAAAATCCAGGCCTCCCCATCCTGATTGCCAGAAGCATGGAAAAAGGAAAACGCATCCTGGTTATTCCCTCCTGGTATCCGCCCGATGGCGGCTACTTTTTTAAGGAACATAGCGAGGCCATTCAAAAGATGGGTTGGCAGGTGGATGTGCTGGTAAACCGGCTTGTGGGAGTCCGGAAACTGATCCAGGCCGGTGTTTCGGCGCTGAGACCATGCAGGGTCGGGGAGGAGAACGGACTGCGTGTGATCCGTTCATCAAGTATGAAGCTTCCCGGTAGTGAAAAGCAGAACATCCTTAACTGGACAAGACATACCAGGAGGCTTTATAAGAGTTATGAACAGCAGTTCGGCAAGCCCGATTTGATCCTGGCACACAGCGTAACCTGGGCAGGCTATGCAGCTTTTCTGATTAACAGGGAACATCAGATCCCCTATCTGATTGTGGAGCATCGCAGCTTTTTTGTCTGGAGCACGGAGAAGGCTCGTCAGATGGTGAAGCCCTTTTATGTGCCATTTTTCAGGAAAGCTTATGGCCATTGCAAAAAACTGGTGCTGGTTTCCTCCAGCCTGAGTAAGGGAATTGAAGCACTGGTTCCTGATGTAAAGACCAGGAGCATGGTAATCCCAAATATGATACGGGAGGATATGTTCCTGCCTCCTGCGGAGCCCAGGCATACGAAACCCTTTACCTTTATCTGGGCCGGGAGACTGGAGCATGTGAAAGGGCTGGACCTGCTGCTGGAAGCTGTAAAACTACTTGCTGATCGAACAGAGCGGCCGTTCAGGATACGATTGGCCGGGAAAGGTTCCCTGAAAGGGGAACTGGAACAGCAGGCCGTGAGGCTTGGAATTGCGGAACGGGTGAAGTTCCTGGGAAGGCTCTCCAGGGAGGAGATGCAGAAGGAGATGCAGAGGGCCAACTGTAAGGTGCTGCCAAGCCGTTATGAGGCATTTGGGGTGGTTCTTATCGAGGCCATGGCCACCGGGCTCCCCGTGATTGCTACCCGTTCCGGCGGCCCCGATTCCATTATTAACAATGAGAACGGTTTGCTGGTCGAAGCCGAACACATAGAGGAGCTGGCCGGGGCCATGGAACAAATGATGTTACATATCGAGGAATATCCTGCAGAGAAGATAAGGGGAAATACCCTGCAACAGTATGGCCATACCAGCGTGATGGAGCAGTACAATCAGCTCTTTTTTCAAGTGCTCAAGGAATAATTCCTCTCAATAGATTCACGGAATAAAAAATTTTGTAAATTTGCAGACCCAAACGGTGGATGTAGCTCAGTTGGTTAGAGTGCTGGATTGTGGTTCCAGAGGTCGCCGGTTCGAACCCGGTCTTCCACCCAAAAAGAAAATCGCCTTGTGAAAGCAGGGCGATTTTTTTAATTGAAAGACATTCATTAGAATAATTGAGTATCATTTGCTAAATTTGCCTTAGAGAATTCAGCTCTCTTATCAGCGTAATGGAAATATTCACTGATCAACATATTATTGATGGTATCCGGAATCGGGATGATGCTACATTCAAGTATCTTCAGGTGAAGTTCCAGGATAGCATCCGTCTGATGGTTATTGAGAAGGGAGGAAGTCAGGAAGACGCAAAGGATGTATTTAGCGAGGGCCTAATTGCACTGATTCGCCTTGTGGATCACAAGGATTTCGTTCTGAGTTGCAAACTGGGAACCCTGGTTTATGCACTTTGTCTTAAGAAGTGGAAACAGCACCTGGAAAAACAGACGGCTGTGCACAATTATCATGTACGTAAACTCGATACCACTCCGGAATCGGATTTTACAGAGGAGGCTGATCAGCACTTATATCATGAAATTTTCTGGGAAAGTTTTGAGAAACTGGATAAGGTTTGCAAGGACATCCTTGACGCCTACCTGAAAGAGACATCTCCAAAGGACATAGCAATCAAGCTGGGATATAGCTATGGTTATGTGCGGAAAAGAAAAAGTATGTGCCATAGTTTTCTGATGAAGACCATCGAAAACCACCCTACTTTCATAAGGATTAAAAAAACCGAGCTAACTCTGGATATAGAATAATATATTCTGAACCAATGAGGAACAAAACAGACATACATAGAAGGTTGGCGGATTATATCTACGATGATCTGAGTCCGGAAGAGATCGTGGAGATGGAAACTGAAATATCCCGTGACCCTCAGCTTTCACAATCTTACCATTTGAATATGCAGGTAAAGGACTATCTGCAGGCGAAGATTCAACTGGAGGAGATGAAGTCAGATCCCCTCCTGGAGGATGCAGAGAAACTGGCAGACATGGCATTTGAACTTGAATCCATGGACGAAGAGGAGCCTGTGACCATCCCCATTGGCCGAAAAAAGAACAGGACCAGAATCCTGGCTTTTACAGCTGCAATAGCGGCGAGTGTTACCATTATTATCGCTGTTGGACTTCCATCTTCTATGGATCAGGACCGTTTATTTGATTCCTATTATACGCCCATAGAGGCCTCTGATTATTCCCAACGCGGACTTGCTGATGATACATACAGCAGTATAGCCCAAGGGATTAACCATTATATGGATGGAAATTACACACAATCCATCGAGCAGTTTAATACCCTGGTTTCAGATCCTGCCTTTCGCTCGGAGGTAAATTTTTTCACGGGACTCTCTTACCTGGGACTGGGGCAGTATGAGGATGCACAAAACAGCCTGGAATTAGTACTTAAGGGGGGGGGCAGGTATCAGCCTGAGGCCCTGTGGTATCTCAGTCTCTGCCATCTGAAAACCGGTGCCTTTGAAAAAGCATACGCAGTTCTTGGACAGTTGGAGCACTATGATGGAATGTACAGGCAAGACGCTCAATCCCTCCGAAAGAAACTTCGTCGCCTTAAATAAGCAAAGATCACCAACGCCGTAAGAATGGATCCTGCAATAAGGGGCCATGTGCCTTTGCTGCGCAAAGCAACAGAATCTCCGGTAACCTGGAAGGCAGCCCAATAATAGGGATGGGTATAAAAGGGGGGATGCTGGTTTATATATTGTCTTTTTGCATTGGAAAGTGCTTTGCCCTTGGACTCTCCACGTTTAATTTCTCCATAAAATCCGGTCATCACATCCCTGCTTTTAGAATCTTCAACGGGCCAGAGCGAATGTACCACAGATGCAGCACCGGCCTGTAAAAAACTTCTCGACAGGCTCATGATACCTTCTCCACTGCGTAATTCACCTCCTGCGGTTTCGCAACTGCTCAGAACCACCATGGGAGAAGAGATGGACAGGGCATTTATCTCATAATCATGCAATCGACTGGCCAGCAAGGGATCAGTTATTGTATCCAGGATGAAATAGGGCGACAAACCAGAATATTCTGTTGCAAGAGAGTGCATGGCAAGGTGAAGGATTGAGTTTTCCTGTAATAGATCTACTACTTCCGATTTCTCCAGCGACCTCTGGATGCTGCGACCTTTTACAAGTTTTAATATATCCTGAACTTCTTCTTCTGCTCCCTTTAGTTTCTCAAAATTAGTTCCAGGCGCCGTGGAAGCTTCAGGTATCCAGGCGGTCAGATTCGGGAAAGGCCTGAGCCGGGTGCGGTTTCGGCTTATCAGCTGAGAATTATACAGATAGGTGATGTTGTAATCGTATAAAAGATAAGGAATCCCGGCATAGTTAGCAATGGATTCAGCTTCATGATGGCTGATCAATGCGTCAAAGGGGATAAACGATAGCATTTCATCAGGAACGATAAGCAGATTTTTGCCAGCGAAGAAGGACTCCACGGGTTGAACAAATTCCTGATAGATCCCGAACAGAGCAAGCTTCAGACTGTCAAATCGTTCATTGGTCTCCTTGTAAGGGACAAAGCCATGAAGGTTGTTTTTGATTATTTCCAGGTACTGATGGAAGGCAGGATCGATGGGACTCTGGCAGACATGACAATCATTTTTCGATACAACAAAGATGAAGACCTGTTCTGAGTCTGTTGACTTGTTTCCCGTAAAGAAATATTCTACCAGGGTTTCATTTCGGTTCAGGTTCCGGCGGATCTGATCAAGTGACAGATCGGTCTTTAGCCCTTCGAATTGTCCGATTTGCGGAAAATCCCTGCGAAACTGTTCCATGTGCTTATTAAAGGAATCCCTGATTTGGAAGAGCTGTGCCTGCCAGTTTAACAAGCGGGCAGAGTCGGGGTTCATTTCCAGACGTTCTGTCTGGATCAGATTCGAGAAATGGTCTATTTGCTGCTTTAGTTCAGTGGCGGTTAAGGCATCTGTATCGGAACGGCTTTCGAGGTAGAGCCACTCCTTGCTGTTCATTTCAAATATGAGTTCACTGGATTTCCCTTTCACAGCCATAAGGAAAGCCTCTTCTTTGTAAATCTCGCGTCCAGTTATTCTGAACATTTCGAGCTTAAGGCGAATCCCGGTAGCGAAAAGATCCTTTTGTCCGGACGTCAGGTATATCCTGCTTTCGCTTGAAAAGAAGGAATCCTGTATCTTGTGAAGGACATCGATTGATAGAAGATTGGTGGCAAGAGCAGCCTCCAGGAACTCCAATTTTTTGTCCTTCGTTGTTGAGCTGTTTGAAATGCCTTCCAGTACCTTCACTTTTGTGGCAAGAATTTTCAACAATGTAAGGTCATGACTGGAGCTTTCAATGTCAGGATTTGAAAGAAGGTCCTTTCCTTCGAAATCCCGGGAAATGGAGTGTGAGGCCAGGTGCAGATAGTCCAGAGCCTCATCAAACTCTTCCTGATCAAGGCTGTGCCTTGCCAGATTTTCATAACAGGCAGCCGTCAGCGGGTGCACGGAGCCGTAGTTCTGCTTATAGTTCTGCAAGGCTTTTTGCAGGTAGTCCTCACCCTGTTCATCCTGTCCGCCTGCAATCAGAAATTGTCCAAAATGGAGGTAAATATTGGCCAGTTCGTAGTAGCTTGAATCATATTCGGAAACCCAACGCTTTATTCCCTTAAGGTAATACCGCCCGGAAAGTTCCGAATCGCCCAGTATCTGGTAGCAGCGGGCAAGGTTAAAATAAACACTTCCCAGGTAGGGTAGATCGTGCTTCTCCTTGATCTGCTCACAGTCCTTCAAAATCTCCAGGGCCTTCATATACCTTCCAAGGTGGTAAAGTATAATCCCTTTGTTCAGCAAAAGCGCTGAGTACTTATTGAACGTAGCATCATCCCAGTCAGGCACCAAGTTCAGCAGCCGGTGGGCCTCGTTTATGTAATGCAGGGCATTGGTATAATCCCCCATATCAGTATGATATAAACCCTGATTGATCTGGATACTGATCCTGAGCTGAAGTGCACCCGGATCGGTTTCCAACAAGAGATCCTCTGCAAACTGATATTGACGATGCGCCTCATCAGGACGTCCTGTCTCATAGTATACGATTCCCAGGGCATTATGTACCAGGGCCTGGTTATAAGCGGGCAGATCATATTCTCCCTCCAGAATTTGTTTCAATAATACTTCAGAACGAGGAAAATCACCTGCAGTCCTGGCCTGAGAATATTCATTGTATAGTATGCGGGCAGAATCTTCAGGATTTTGCGCATAAGATATGGCAATGGCCGTAAAGCCAAAAAGGAGAGAGATAAATAGCTTTCTCAAAATAATCAGATTTCACTTGGGTCGTAAATGTATTTAAAAAAAACACCTGATAAAAGAGAAAGCTCTTATCGCTTCCATATGTGTGTTACGGATTATGGCTTCCAGGGATCGGGAGGTGCCGTTTGGCCACCGTTGCCATCACCACCAACCAGGTAATTCATCTTTGTACCTTCAATTTTTTCATTTCTGAACTGCTCTGTCAGGTCGTTTTTTGTCATTAATCTCTTTTTCATTTTTCCTTGTTTTTAATTAGTTGTACCGTTTAATCAGAAAGGACCAGGAATTGTTACCCTCTTTTGGCCAAAAAATGAAAAAAAAGTCAAAAATACAGTTAGCACAGCTCCCGGAGGCCGGCTTAAAGCCAAATGAGAGCTGAATTAACCAAGCATCAAAGGGAATCCCGAATCTTCATAAATAGTCCTTGTTGGAATAGATGCACACAGGGTGTAGGTTGTCAATGTTTTCAACTCCTTCAGGAGCATTTGGGTCCAAGGCTTCAATGGTCCATCCAAATCTTGAATCTGTCCTTCCGTACTTTGACCACATCATCATTCGTCCTGAATTATCCCAGCGCAATACATTTGGTGAATAGTCCGGTTTGATCCGGCCTTTTTTCCATACTGCTTCTTTCACGGACTTATCCCAGCATATTTCTTTTATTATCATATCTCTCATTTCATGTTAATTTTCTGTATTTGGTTCCAGGTTTTCCCCAATCCTTTCCAGGAGCTCATTCTTAAATCTTTTTAATTCCGGGGTGATCCATATATCCGTATTCATATAGATTAAAAATTCTTTATCCTTCTGGGATAGAAAAACTATTTTTCTCTTCCCGGTTTCATCCTGCATGCCTCTCATAAGCTTTGTTTTTTTGTATAGTAAACAACTGTATGCGCACAGGATCAAACACTTAAGTGTTTGCCTGTGTGCATACAAGGGTTATTTTATACTGTTTAATCAGAAAGGCCACGGAATTGTTACCCCAATTCGTGGTTTTTTTTCATTTTTTGCAGGAAATATTTATCCAGACATGGAATTATAGCTTTCCAGGCTCATCCGGGGATTGGTATTCCAGGATGTCGCCTGGCTGACAGTCCAGGACCCTGCAAATCGAATCCAGGGTGGAAAGTTTTATGGCTTTTGCTTTTCCTTGCTTTAAGATGGAAAGGTTGGGGGGGGTAATTCCGACTGCATTGGACAATTCGTTCAACTTCATTTTTCTTTTGGCAAGCATCACATCCAGATTGATAATTATAGCCATCTCTTCAAAAATTTAAATTGTATAATCAGTCTGCTCCTTTAATTGATAGCCCTCTTTAAAAACAACGGATATAACATAAAATGCAAAGGCCCCCAATAACATCTTATGGTCTGTTTCCATAAGAATACTTCGGAAAAATTCTTCATTCAAAGGCACATAATTGATGCTGTCTTCCACCAGGTAGTCGGGAATAAAGAACTGAATAGATTGATACAAAAGAAAATCGACCACCACCCAGATAAGCAGAATGAGGGCCATTCGCCGTATGCACTTCAGATTCTCAGAGAGAAAAACTGTTTCTCTATTTAACATGGAAATCAGTGCACTTAATTGTAAGAGGAGAAGAATTATCAGAAATATAAAGCTAACATTTCTGATGGTCTTGAAAATCAATGTGTTTTGCTGGACCTTTTGATATACTTCCGGATCATTATTGATGATATCTTCATGCAGATAGAAGAAGGTATCGTTATAGATCCTGATGATTGGCCTGTCCAGGCGCAGATCACTTAGTTCTTCAGGAGAAAAAATAAGACTGTCCGAAAAATTCCATATTTGGGACAGGATGGAGAAGGAAAGGGAGAATACGAGTAGATAAATTGATGCTCTAACTGCTGATAATTTGATAGATTTGTTTGCTTTCATGATAGTGGACTAAAGAATACTCCATTTGACCTGTGTATGCAAGTTAAGAAAAATATATTGAAATAGGTATAAAAAATATCGTAAAACGATAATTATAGCTCCTACAGAGCCTATTGCTGGCGGATGGTAAAACTGACAAACAGAACGATTCTGGTACTTTTATTAGTGGTGGCGGCAATAGTGCGCTTTTATAATTTCGCAGAGATTCCATTCACTCATGATGAGTTCAGTGCACTCTCACGTCTTCACTATGATACCTTTTCCACACTGATCAGGGAGGGTGTTATGCCTGATGGCCATCCGGCCGGAATCCAGGTCTTTCTGTACTACTGGGTCAGACTCTTTGGCTCAGAAGAGTGGATTGTGAAGCTTCCCTTTACCATCTTCGGCTTACTCTCTGTTTGGCTGGTATATAAAATTGCAGACAGGTGGTTCAATGAAACCACGGGGCTCTTATCTGCCGCTTTTTTTGCCACCATGCAATTTACCGTAATGTACAGTCAGATCGCCCGGCCTTATATCAGCGGACTCTTTTTTAGCCTGCTGATGGTTTATTACTGGAGCAGTATCATTCTAACTCCCGGGAAGCATTTTTACAGGAACAGCTTGTTTTTTGTAATCTCCGCCTCTCTTTGTAGCTATAACCACCACTTTAGTCTGCTCTTTGCCGTGCTGGTTGGAGCCAGTGGATTGTTCCTGGTCGATCGGAAATATATGCTCCGTTACATCATGGCGGGTCTTGCCATATTTGTGCTCTATATCCCCCATTTGAAGATCTTCTTCTACCAGCTTAGCATGGGGGGTGTGGGAGGATGGCTGGCCGCGCCAGAGAACGATTTTTTTGTCAACTACCTGGGATATATATTTAATTTTTCCATCCTTAGTCTGGTCGTAGCACTATCGGTCATGCTCTTTGGGCTTAGCCGGAGAAACCGGCAAGAGCTCAATTACAAATATTATTTGCTCTTTTTTGTTTGGTTTTTGATCCCCTTGCTGACCGGTTTTTTCTATTCCAGATATGTAAATGCGGTACTGCAATTCTCGGTCTTAATTTTCAGCTTTACTTATCTGCTTTTCTTGCTGTTCGGACATATCAGGCCCCAAAAACCCATTATCAATCTGCTTCTGGTAATTGCAATACTCTTTGCCAATACCTTTTCACTGGTTTTTACCAGGGATCATTATAAGCTGTTCTACCAGTCGCCCTACGAAGCCATGCTGATCGATTACCAGGAGGTTGGTCAGACGGATAGCAGTACCATCTCCATACTGGACACCCATCACCGAAATTCGGCCTACTACAGCTCCAGGCTTGGAATAGATACTACCGGATTCAGGTGGTTCGATTCTTTTAAAGATGAGCATGAATTTAAGTGTTTCCTGGAGAATCAGAGTATGGATCATACAAGACTTTACCTGGGATCTCTCTCATCAATAAATCCTCTTGCGGTTCCCCTCATCCTTGATTATTACCCTAAAACTGAGTGGAGGAGAGATTATGCCGGAGCCACCTCCTATCTGTTTAGTCAGGAGATTGAGCAGGAGTCCTATTTGATCGGAAAGCTGGATTTTGAATCGGAGAGTCCAACGCATTGGACTTCCCTGGATCCTGAAAAGTGGAGCGATTCAATCAGTTTCTCGGGTAGTAATTCCTATCGAATGGACAGTGAAACAGAGTTTGGCCCAACCTTTTCGGCATATCTGGATGATATAGATCCTGGTGAGAATGATTTCATTGAGATATCGGCCAGGGTCAAAGGCAGTTTCAAATCCGGGAGTCAGCTTCTGGTTTCCTCCCTGGAGTCGAAGGGGGAGGGTGTCTACTGGGGAGGCACCCCCTTTGACAGTTTTGCACCCTGCAGTGACTCCGGCGATCACTGGATCACCGTTCATCATGTATTGAAGTTATCAGATATGCACCTGAAGCATCGTAAGCTGCAATTCAAGGCCTATATCTGGAACAGGGGAGGCTCATCTTTCCTGGTGGATGATTTTCAAATCAAGCTTCGCCCAGGCAATCGGGTCATCTATGGCCTGAATAAGAACTTCAGGGACTAAAGGCAAAACACCGATGCTGCCAAGGGCATTGCCCTGGCCGAGTATGTGGCCATAGCCTACCTTTTGCATCAGTGATAAGTAATTGAGCTGAGGCAACAAAAAAGGGGCCCTTAAAGGCCCCCTTTAGCTAACCACTTAAACCTAAAAAGAAATTTTACTGTATCACCCGTTAGTGAAATGTAAAAGGACGTAAGATTTGTTTTCAGCTTATTTATATCATAATGTATGCCAAATTCAGCAAGTATTTCTAATCCAGCTCAATACAATTATTTTAACCTTTGAGTTTATTTAGAAAAGTGAACGTTTACGGGACTGGCCTGTTCGAAAATGGACGTTTTTAAAAAGTCTGCTTAAAGAAAAAGCCGGAGCATTCAGCCCCGGCTTCTCATCATTTTTTAACCGGGCACTAAGCACCAGGCACTATTTCCGAGTCCAGATGGTTTTACGACCCAGCGCCTTGATTCCGGCTACATAACCCTTGAGGTAAAGCTTGTTAAAATCTCCGTCCTCGAACCAGGCATAACAGTCATAGGTTTTGCCGTTCTCGGGATCATAAATGGAGCCCTCTTCCCACTTTTTCTTCTTGGTGTCGTATTTGAAGTTCTTAACAATGGCAAGGCCCAGGAGGGGGCGCTTGGCCAGTTTCGGATCGGAATTCTCCTTGTCAACTTTAGGTTTGCCATCCTCATTGGGTTCATCCAGCCAGTTGATCTTTCCCAGATATAAGCCATCAGCTCCCTTGGTGATCTCGATGGTTGAGGTCTTCTCGTCGTTGTACCATGTTCCCTCTATTTTATTGGCCTGCGCATGCAGGAAGAGAGGAATGAACAGCATGGTGATGGCGGTAAACAAATACTTTTTCATGTTAGTAATTTTAAATTTGAGTTTGAAAAAATAGTGAATTCATCGGTCAGTACCAACTGGAAGGCGAAAATTATCCAGTAAGTGATCTCCATTCTTATGGCGGATCATTACCCTGGAGTCCTTTGATTTCACTAAAAGGTCGTCCACGGTGATATATTTTCCCCTGATTGTAAGTTGGTATGTTGTTCCCGGTTCAGGAGCAAATTCTTTGCTGATCCGAACCCACATGCCATCCACATTGTGTATCTCGCGGGAATTTATCTTTTCTTTGTGGATCAGCTTGTTATCCTTATCCCATTGCCATAGTTCCGGTGTGGGCATATTGTCTGTACGGTGGTCCAAATAGAGCCAGAAGGAGAGTTCCAACACTGAATCTGAAAAGCGTTCATATAGCTTCTCATTGAACAACTCCACACTGCCCTTTTTCAGATATAGCGAACCCTTGCCTGTAAATGAGCGCTCAGAAGAAATATCTTCAAAATCCTGGTAGATCACTTGATCGGGGTCCAGATTTTCTTCCAGGGTATCTGCCATGGTAATCCATGAGTCCCATCCCTGGTTGAAGGCCTGGACGGGTAGTGTGGCAAGAGAAAACCTTGAGCCCGTCCAGAAAACCTCGGCACGGGCAAGCAAGTCCGATTCCCGGTTGTTTAGTTCCTGTGGAGCTATCACCAGCAGAATGTCCCTGTCATTCATATCCTTCACCCGCTGTTTGTAGATGCTACTGTCGGCCAGCAACTGGATGGAACTCATGGCATGGGCATAGGAGAGACGGGGCGAGAAACTCTGGATAATTGGAATACCGGTCTGATCGCTGCATCTCATAGCTTCAGAAAAAGCACCCAGACCTTTTTCAAACTGAAGTTTATCACCACAGGTGTTAGCAAAGGGCAGGAAAAATATTCCCTGGAATTCCTCTGCATTCTTTCCGGCCTCTCCAAGAATGGCCTGGACATCTCCCCCGCTTGTGCTCAGTATATCGTTCTTATTGAAGATTCTTTTGGTGCTGGATCGTATCATGGATGCAGACTCTATTCCCCAATAAGCTAGTATGATTAACAGCAGAGCCAGGGCTGGGGTTCCATATCCCTTTTTTCGTGCTATCCGGTAGAGGTAATACAGATAGGTAGCTGTAAATACAGTGAATACATAATAAAAAATCCAGGAGAAGCGGCCCAGGCACCTGAACTGCTTCAGGGGGGGCAGGATATTCGTCAGAAAACCAAGTCCCCATTTAAAGGGGATGCACATGGAGAAGATCAGTACAATGACCGATGCAGCCAGGTAGAGATTCAGATCTCTGTTGGGAAAATACGATTTAGCGGCGGGTCGTTTTCGCCCTGCCAGTTGAAGGATTAAAGTCAACAGAAAGGAGAGTGCCAGCAAGGTGGCAGGAAGACCCACATAGGCACGTCCTTCCCACTTGTAGCTAATATCGAAAATTCCCCTGCTCAGCTCCTGGAGAGTTGATCCGGGGGGCAGGAAGATACTGAACAGATTGGAATGGAAGATGAAAAATCCCCAGGGATTGTCGGGCCGGTCATCCACCCAGTCTGTAATGCCTGCCAGGCCTCTTACAAGTAGCAGGGGAAGAATGGCAATCAGAAGAAGATGTGCTCCCTCAGCCAGATAGCCCTTTAGGTTTTGTCGATGATTCCAGAGCTGGACCAGGAAAATGGCCATGGGAAAGATGGCCAGGAAGGCGGCATAGTAGGCAGAGGTGAAGCCACCCACAAGGGCCGTGATCAGGAGCAGAAGAGTCCACCAGGCCTTTTTTGTAGCTTCGTGCCAGCAGATCAGCAGGTACCAGAAGAGTGGAATAAAAAAGGCATAGACCATCTCGAAATGTCCCCCGAGCCGGTCCACCTGCGGACTCATGAAAAGGATGATCAGGGAGACCACTGCTGCATACCAGGGGGGTAGTGAGAATTTTCGCAGCACCAGGTAGATAAACGGAATGGCAAAGAGCAGGGAAAAGATCATGCTCAGGTTCAGGATTCCAACCCCTTTGTCAGCCAGGGGATAGATTCTGTCCAGGCCCTTAATCACCTGCACATAGAGGGGATGGGAGTTGATATACTGCAGGTGATCACCATAGGGATAGTTGATTCCCTCGTGAGCGATTCCTTCATCATACTTCAGGTAGTAGCTAAAGTTATAATAGCTTTTCACTGCGTCGCCGGAAGAAGAAAAGAGGTAGGAGTTTGGATTGACAATCACCTTGCCGAAAATTGCTACCAGGATCAGTAATCCGACGCCCAGGATGGCAATCAGTGCGATTGTATTTTTCTTCATAAATCAATCTCTTAAGCGACCGGAAATATAGCAAAATTTGGTTACTTTATGGGATCATAATCAAGCAGGTAATGGCGATGGAGAAAGTGTCTTTTGTGGTTCCGTTATTTAACGAAAAGGAGAATATTGAATCTTTATGCAATGCCATAAGTTCGGCTATGGATGCCACTCCCTACTCCTTTGAGATGATACTGGTGAATGATGGTAGTGTGGATCAAACCTGGGCCGAGATCACCAGGGTTTCGGCTGATTATAAGACTCTTGTGGCCATTGACCTGATCACCAATTATGGTCAGAGCTCGGCTCTGTCCGCAGGAATTGATCAGGCCGATGGTGAGTTGATTGTGCTGATGGACGGAGATATGCAGAACGATCCGGCCGATGTTCCCATGATGATCGATAAACTGAAGGAGACCGATAGTGATGTGGTCTCCGGTGAGCGTGTTCACCGAAAGGATAAAGCCATCTCCAGGAGGCTTCCAAGCCGGATTGCCAATTTTTTCATTCGATTAATCACCGGAGTTAAGCTAAGGGATTACGGCTGTGCTCTGAGGGTTTTCAAGAGCGATGTCGCCAGGAACCTGGGGCTTTATGGCGAGTTGCATCGCTTTATTCCAGTGCTGGCCGTGCTCCAGGGTGCCCAGATGGTTCAGGTCCCCGTGCGACACCACTCCCGCAAATTTGGCAAATCCAAGTACGGTATGGGTCGTACTTTCCGGGTGATCAGTGACCTGTTCCTGATCGTGTTCTTTAAAAGGTACCAGAACCGCCCCATTCACTTTTTTGGTACCCTGGGAATCCTCACTTTTGGTGCTGGCGCCGTGATTAACCTCTACTTTTTTATATTGAAATTGCTGGGTAACGATATCTGGGGGAAGCCCTTGTTGCTACTGGGATTTATGCTTTTTATCGGGGGAATCCAGATCATTACCATCGGAATCATTGCGGAGATATTGATGCGGACCTATTATGAGTCGCAGCAAAAGAAACCGTACCGGGTGAAACGAATCATCAAAAGTGAAGATTAAACTGCCCCCTTTTGTCAAAGTACTGTTGAAGCTGGCGTTTACCCTTACTGCCCTCATATATGTATTTTCAAAGATTGAGCTGAAGCAGCTTATGGAAACCATTGCCCAGTCTAATCTCCTGTATCTTATGGGGGCATTGATCCTCTTTGTGCTCTCCAAGATGGTTTCATCTCTACGGTTCAACAGGTACCTGGGGACCATTGAGATCTGTCTTTCAGAAAAGGCAAATATGAAACTCTACCTTCTGGGCATGTACTACAACCTGTTTCTTCCTGGTGGAATAGGGGGCGACGGATATAAGATCTATTTGCTGAACAAGCGCTACGATGTGGCAACCCGGAAGATATTCTGGGCAGTAATGATGGACCGGATTATCGGGGTGCTGGCGCTTTTTTGTATGGCAGTTGTGCTCTTCTGTTTTGTTCCGGGAATGGAGAAATTCGCCTGGTTCGCCTGGATACTTATACCGCTGGCTGTTCTGTTTACTTTTCTGTTAAGCAAACGCTTTTTTCCCTATTTGCTAAGCGTGTTCCGGATTACCAATCTCCAATCCCTGGTGGTTCAATTGTTTCAACTGCTATCCGCACTGCTGATCCTGCTTTCTTTGAAGGTGCAGGGCAACCTCGAGAGTTATCTGTTTATCTTCCTGGTCTCCTCCATTGTGGCTGTGCTGCCACTTACCATTGGTGGTCTCGGTTCCAGGGAGTTTACATTTATGCTTGGGGCCCAGTGGCTGGGGCTTGATTTGAATCTCTCCATCGCATTGAGTTTCATCTTCTACCTGATCACCGCATTTACATCTATTTGGGGAATCATTTACAGCATTGGAGGAGTTAAGCTGGACGAGTAGTGTGTTCGGATTCAGACCCTTACAAACTCCGTATAGCTGTACTTAAACTGGTTGCCTTCACCCGCTTCCACTTCCTCTGACTGAACCTCTTTCCACTGGCTGAAGTTTATTTCAGGAAAAAAGGTGTCGGCTTCAAAGGAGGCATGAACCCGGGTCAGATATAGTTTCCCGGCAATGGGAAGGAACTGGCTGTAGACCATGCCCCCGCCAATGACAAAACACTCTTCATCGCTTCCGGCCAGTTGTATTGCCTCTTCAATGGATCCTGCCATTTCACAAGAGTCGAATACTTCGCCCGGCTTATCAGAGATGACGATATGTCTGCGATTAGGCAGGGCGCCATTGGGCAGTGAGAGGAAGGTGTTGCGCCCCATGATCAGGGCATGTCCTGTGGTCAGTTTTTTAAAACGTTTCAGGTCGTCCGACAGGTGCCAGAGCAATTTGTTGTCTTTACCGATGGCCCGGTTTTGGGCGATGGCCACAATGATGGAGATATTTTTCAGGATTTTTGCTTCCATAAATTATACGGAGATGGCCCCCTTAATATGGGGATGAGGATCGTAGTTTTCGACGCTGAAATCTTCAAAACGGAAATTGCTTATGGAGAGAATCTCGGGATTAATTTTTACAGTGGGAAGCGATTTGGGCTCTCGACTTAGCTGCAACTTCATCTGCTCTTCATGGTTCAGGTAGATATGGGCATCCCCCAGCGTATGGATGAACTCACCGGGCTTGAGGCCGGTAACCTGAGCCATCATCATCAGCAGGAAGGAATAGGAAGCGATATTAAAAGGAACTCCCAGGAAGATATCTGCGCTGCGTTGGTAAAGCTGACACGATAGTTTCCCTTCGGCCACATAGAATTGAAAGAGAATATGGCAGGGTGGCAGAGCCATATGATCCAGATCCCCCACGTTCCAGGCGCTTACAATGTGCCTTCTTGAATCGGGATTGTTTTGTATGGAATCAATGACCTGGCTTATCTGGTCGATATGCTTTCCGTGAGGTGTGGGCCAGCTTCGCCACTGGTAGCCGTATATATGACCCAGCTCTCCGTTTTCATCTGCCCACTCGTTCCAGATCCGTACTCCATTTTCATTGAGGTACTTTGTATTGGTGTCGCCAGCCAGAAACCAGAGCAGTTCATGAATGATCGATTTCAGGTGAAGTTTTTTGGTAGTTATCAGCGGAAAACCATTCTCCAGGTTAAAGCGCATCTGGTAGCCAAATGTGCTGATGGTACCGGTGCCGGTCCGGTCCTTCTTCCGGGTGCCATGCTCAAGTACATGTGTAAGTAAATCAAGATACTGCTTCATAATCTCCTCCGCTCCAATGGCTGGTAAAAGTACCCAAACAAGCCTTGAAATCAAAAGAATAATTATCAACATCTGTACCTAATAACTTCCCCTCTCCAGTACCAATAAATCATTATATTTACAGGTGAATATGGCATCAAAAATCTGGTATACACCCCGTTCCCTGCTTGTTGTGGCAGGAGTTGTTCTCCTGGGACTTCTGGTATGGCGTTTTTCCAGTATTGTGGCCTATATCCTGATCGCCTCAGTGCTCTCACTGATCGCCCGGCCTCTGGTCCGTTTGCTTGGCAGAATCAGGATAGGAAGGTGGCAGATCCCTGCTTCACTCAGGGCACTGATCACTTTACTTACCATATGGACCTTTTTTTTCAGCTTTTTCAGAATTTTTATTCCCCTGGTAGCCGGTGAGGCTCAGGAGCTTTCCAATATTGATACTGCCCTTGTCATCGAGGCATTTGAAGATCCCATTCAAGGGATAGAAGTTTGGTATAATAAGATGAACCTGGGGGGTGAGGCTGGCCTGTCGCTAAGCGAAAATCTGCAGGGAGGATTGGCATCAGTTTTAAATATTGATGTAATCACCGACCTGATAGCCACGCTTGCCTCCATCCTGGGCAATTTTGCATGGGCTATTTTTGCAATCTCATTTATCACCTTTTTCCTGCTCAGGGAGGAAAAGTTGATTACCAGTTATATAATGACAGTAGTTCCAGAGAAAAAGGTGGAGGCTTTCAGCCACGCCCTGGAATCGGTCAAGCACCTGCTCAGGCGCTATTTTGTCGGGATCTTGCTGCAGATGATTGGGATTCTTACTATGGTAACGCTGGGAATGACCATTGTGGGGGTGGGTTTCAGGCATGGGGTGGTGATAGGATTGGTGGCCGCAGTATTGAATATTATTCCTTACCTGGGACCCTGGATAGGAGCAGCCCTTGGGATCATCCTTGGAGTAGCAACCCACCTGGACCTTGACTTTGCCACCCAGTTGCTGCCCCTTATGGCTTATATGATGCTGGTGTTTGTGATTACCCAGCTCACCGATAACATGGTTTTTCAACCGGTGATTTTTGGGACCAGTGTATATGCCCATCCAATTGAGATTTTTATAGTCATCATGATGGCAGGAAGCCTGGCCGGAATTGTAGGGATGATCCTTGCCATTCCCACTTATACAGTGATAAGGGTATTCGCCAAAGAATTTTTTAATAACTTTAGAGTGGTCCAGAAGCTGACCGAAAAGATATGACCATTACCAGATCTATTGCCATTATATGCCTGTGTTGTCTCCAGTTTCCACGTCTGGCTGGACAGCAGGGAGATACTTCTTCGGATGCTGTAAATCTTTCGGATCCGCACTCGCTTATTATTGAAACTGTGTTGTATGATTCCATCACTGGAGAACTGGATGTTCCCAATGTATTTACTCCCAATGGTGACCAGGTCAATGATAATTTTGAAGTGAGCACCGATGGAACCACTGTTTATGAGTTTTCGGTGTTTACCCGGACAGGCACCCGCATTTACCACTCCCTTTCTCCTCGAATATTCTGGGACGGGAACAGCCTGGATGGCATCGAATTAAAAGAGGGAGTTTATTACTATGTGATTGAAGAAGAGGGGGGAAGCGATCCCTTCGAGAAAGCCGGGTTTATGTACCTTTTTCGATAATCTTAGGAACCCATCCCAATTTTTTCACAATCCAACCAAATAGCAAAGTGCTGAAAAAGGAGAAGGATCCGTAGACCACGGGTACCAGGGCCATCTCATTACTTTTAAGCAGGGTGGCCGCCACAAAAATGGCCAGTGCCGAATTCTGAAGTCCTACCTCAATGGAAATGGTAAACTGGTTTATCACACCCAGTCGCATCACCCGGGCCACCAGGAATCCCGATATCATTCCCAGGATATTAAGAAGAAGGGTATAGGGGAAGATCCTGATAAAATCGGCCCGGGTGGCTGCCCCGGTTCCCTGGTCAATAAAGATTACCCCGGCATAAACTACCAGCAGGAGAAAGGGTAGTATGATCCTGAGAGGCCGCTCCAGACGAGTGGAAAAGTGCGCATAATGTTTCCGGATGCGGGTTCCCACAAAAGCAGGTAGCAGGGTAATCAGAAAAACCTTGACGACAGTTTCACCCACACCCAGCCGGATGGTTATTTGCTCATTCAGAAAAATTTCCAGGGAGAGGAAGACCACCAGCGGAATGGTGATAAGGGTAATGATGCTGTTTAGGGCGGTCATTGAGATGGAGAGTGCCACATTTCCCCGTAAGAGATAGGTGACCAGGTTGGAAGTGGCTCCACCCGGACAGGCAGCAATGATCATTAGTCCCACTTTAAAGAAGGGGTCAATATTGATGGAACGCGCAATGAGCCATGCAATTACCGGAAGCAGGATCATCTGACAGCAGAGTCCGGTGATGACTGCACGGGGATGCACAAAGATATTCCTGAAATCACGTTCGGTCAGGGAGAGCCCCATCCCCAGTGTGATGATGGCCAGAGTTACCGGAAGAAAGTATTCAGAAAACAGAGAATGCATCTATCGAAGATATATAAATTATTTATACAGATTAAACGTGCCTGGTTCAAAACACCACGCCTGGGATCCGGGAAGTTTTCTTAAATTCGCCTCTTTCTTCACAGATTCTCTGAATGAAACTATACAGGCATTTCCATTTTCTCAGTCTTGATATCCTTCTGGGAGCCCTGGCTTCTTCATGTTTTGCCGCACAACTTTTTGGAGGAAATCCTGGATGGGTATGGTGGTTCACCCTTGCCATGACTGTCTGGGTGCTATATACAGGCGATCATATGCTGGATGCATGGAAGCATCGAAAAAAGGTGGAACGCGAGATGCATTTTTTTATGCTGAAGAATCGCAAGGTACTTAGATTCTCCCTGGGGGCGGTTGCCCTTGTGGATTTCATGTTGATTATTAATCTCATGGACAGGGAACTTATGAAATATGCACTGGTCATGGCCGGATTGGCGCTGCTCTTCTATGCCATGCGACATGTATTCAGGAAAAACAGAGTGCTGCATATCCCGGGTGAGATTTTCGTGCTGCTGCTCTATATGGCGGGAACGTGGCTGGGACCGGCTGTTGTCTTTGAGCACAGTTTTGAAGTGGGTCACGGGATGATCGCCCTCATATTTGCCGGGGTCCTCCTGATGAATCTGGGTGTGATCTCCCTCTATGACATCAAACTGGATTCAAGGCTTGGTCTTGTTTCCATAGCCAGGGCGCTGGGCGTAAAAAAAACGAAAAACATGCTACTGGGCTCCTCGCTTGCCATTTACCTGATCTCCCTGCTGCAGTTCCTGGTATTCGGAGTGGACCGCTTCTCCCAGTTTGCACTGATACTGGCCGGTATGGCCACCATTTATTTGCTGGTACTTTATTTTCCTTCCCGGTTCAGAAAGAACGATTACTACCGTCTCACGGCCGATGCGGTACTCTTTATGGGCTTCCTCTCCCTCTTTATCCAGTAAGCCTCGTCATATTCATTCCCTCGTTTAGCTTGAGCTTCGCTCAATATAGGCTTCGGGTCAAGTTAAAATAGATATATTTGTATATGTTTCAATTTATTTTTTTGTTCAACTATCAAAGATATCCATGTTCAAAAAGGTATTCAGATTCTATCGGGATGGCTTCAGGAAGATGACCTGGGGCCGGAAATTATGGGGGATCATCCTGGTCAAACTGTTTATCATGTTTGCAATTCTGAGGCTCTTTTTCTTTCCCGATCTCTTGAAACGTGATTTCAGTAGTGATGAGGAGCGGGCCGATTATGTACTGGAGCAACTAACTAATCCATAAACAAATGCTTGAATCAATTGACATGTCACTGGTTGACTGGTCGCGGGGACAATTTGCCCTTACAGCCATGTTTCACTGGATTTTTGTGCCGCTGACACTGGGTCTTTCATTTATCGTGGCCTTTATGCACACCATTTACCTGCGAACGGGTAGTGAGGAGTGGAAGCGGATCACTAAGTTCTGGATGAAGCTTTTCGGAATCAATTTTGCCATCGGAGTTTCTACCGGGATCATCCTGGAGTTTGAGTTCGGGACAAACTGGTCCAATTACTCCTGGTTTGTGGGTGATATTTTCGGGGCACCTTTGGCCATAGAAGGCATCCTGGCCTTCTTCTTGGAGTCCACATTCATAGCCATCATGTTCTTTGGATGGAATAAGGTGAGCAAACGTTTCCACCTGATCGCTTCATGGCTCACGGCTTTTGGTGCCAACCTGTCGGCGATCTGGATCCTGGTGGCCAACGCATGGATGCAGCATCCGGTGGGAACTGCCTTTAATCCGGATATGGCCCGAAACGAGATGACCAATTTCTGGGATGTGATCTTCTCAGATGTGGCCGTCAACAAGTTTCTGCACACGGTCACTTCCAGCTTTCTGCTTGCCTCCGTATTTGTAATCGGAGTCAGCGCCTGGTTCCTTCTAAGGAATAAAGAGGTGCTTTTTGCCCGAAGGAGTACTGTGGTAGCAGCAGTATTCGGGGTGATCGCAGCCATCGCTACCATCGCTACCGGCGATACCTCGGCAAGGATTGTAGGCAGGAAACAGCCCATGAAATTTGCAGCCATGGAGGCCCTTTATGAAGGACAGACCCACGCACCCCTGGTGGCCATTGGTGCCATGCGGACCGATACCACTAAATTTCCCAATCCACGGGAGGACTTCATATTCAAAATTGAAATTCCCAATGCACTCTCCTACATGGTATATCTTACCCCCAGCGGGTTTATTCCCGGCATAAGCGACCTGGTATATGGGAACGAGGAGCAAGGCTTAATGCCTTACGAGGAGAGGATCGAGCGTGGGACCGTAGCTATTGAGACACTGAAGGAGTTAAAAAAGGCTAAGGACAGGGGCGATGAAGCCACCTATTCGGCACTGAGGGAGAAATTTAACGATCCGGTCTGGCTCGATGAATACTATGCACATTTTGGATATGGATATTATAAAGGGAGGCAGTTGAATGAGCTGATTCCAAATGTAAAATTGAGTTTCTACGCCTTCCATACCATGGTCATCCTGGGGGGGCATTTCCTGATTTTCACCCTGGTGGTACTCTGGCTCAGCATGAAGAATCGCTGGGGCAATCATAAGTGGCTGCTCTGGGTGGCACTGATCACCATGCCCATGCCCTGGATTGCCAGTCAGACAGGATGGGTTCTGGCCGAACTGGGTCGTCAGCCCTGGGTTGTATATGAACTGATGCCCAACCTGGCAGCTGTGACGCGACTGAAACCGGCTGCGGTCCAGCTCACCTTCTGGATCTTCCTGGCCACATTCACGGTGCTCTTTATTGCCGAGATAAAAATAATGGTAACACAAATCAAAAAAGGACCTGGAGGAAAATAGCATATGTTTGGAAATCTACCACTTTTAGCTTTACAACAGTACTGGTTTATTATTGTATCTCTCCTGGGATCCATCCTGGTATTTCTGTTCTTTGTACAGGGTGGACAAACCTTTCTATTTCGAATCGGAAAGTCCGAAACGGAGCGGACCATTATTGTGAATACACTGGGGAGGAAATGGGAGTTCACCTTTTCCACCCTGGTCACCTTTGGAGGCGCTTTCTTTGCCTCATTTCCTCTCTTTTACGCCACCAGTTTCGGTGGGGCCTACTGGGTCTGGATGGCCATTCTTTTTGCTTTTGTGATCCAGGCGGTCTCCTATGAGTTTCGTACAAAAGCCAGTAATTTCCTGGGACAGAGGACCTATGAATGGTTTCTCTTTATCAATGGTTTGCTGGGAACCTTCCTGATAGGTGTGGCCGTTGCCACCTTCTTCTCAGGTTCACAGTTTTCCCTCAATGAGATGAACAGTGTACGCTGGGCCACTGGGGCACGCGGTCTGGAGGCAGTACTTTCGGCTTTTAACCTCTCCCTGGGACTGACTGTCTTTTTTCTGGCAAGGGTGCTGGGACTGCTCTATTTTCAGAAAACCATTGACAATGATAATATCCTGACCCGGACCAAAAAAGCGCTTCTATACAATGCCATCCCCTTTGTTGTGTTCTTCCTCACATTTGCCGTATGGCTTATGCTCAGGGAAGGTTATGCAGTGAACCCCGAAAGTGGTGAAGTCTTTATGGAGCCTTTTAAGTATCTCCATAACCTGCTGGCCATGCCGGTGGTACTGGTCATGTTTCTGGTGGGAGTATTGGCTGTGCTGGGAGGTATTGCTATTGGACTTCTGCGCGATGGTGGCAATGGGATCTGGTTCGCAGGACCGGGTACAGTCCTGGTGGTCTTCTCTCTGTTTATGCTGGCCGGGTTCAACAATACAGCCTTCTACCCTTCGGCCTGTGACCTGCAGAGTTCCCTGACCATTCAGAACGCCTCATCCAGTCACTATACCCTGGTGGCATTGAGCTGGGTCTCCCTGTTTGTTCCATTTGTGCTGGCCTATATTATTTATGCATGGCGGGCCTTGAATAAAAAGAAGATCGACGAAAAAGAGATGCAGGAAGAACACCACGTGTATTAACCACTAACCATTAACTTACATTTATGTATATAGGAGCAATAATAGGATATCTGAGCTGGCCATTTATGATTACCATCTCTTACCTGGCGGTCCGCCGGGCCCTGAAACATTTTGAAAAGCAGGTGGAAGCCGGGAGGGAAGAATGAAACATCATCTTCCCAACCTCATTACCCTGCTTAACCTAGCCTGCGGAACCGTGGCCATTGTTTTTGCACTTGAAGGGCAATGGCAGTGGGCCGTCTACCTGGTGCTGGCCGCCTCGGTTTTTGATTTCCTGGATGGCTTTACGGCACGTATGCTGAAGGCCTACAGCAATACGGGTAAGCAACTGGACTCCCTGGCCGATATGGTCTCTTTCGGCGTAGTGCCTGCCGTCTTTATCTATATCCTGTTCAAGGAGCTCTTCCTGAATTTGCCTGATGAAGCAGGTACATTTTACAGGCAACTGCAATGGGTGGTACTAGTGTCGATCTTTATTGTGCCTGCATTCTCTGCCATTCGCCTCGCCCGGTTTAATATTGAAGAGGATCATGGAACTTTTTTTTACGGGCTTCCCACTCCTGCACATACGCTTTTCTGGACCGGAATTTTCTGGCAGTTTATGAAGAGCGGAACCCTCTTCGGGACTCCTCTGAATATATTTTTTATGTGGGCCATTATGTTAATCATGGCCTTCCATATGATTCTCCCGGTTCCCATGTACAGCCTCAAGTTTGACCATTTTCGCCTGAGGGGCAATCTGATTCGTTATCTGCTATTGTTTCTGGCTGTTGTGATCTTGTTGCTCACAGGACTGGGAGGGATCTCTCTTGTGATTCTGGTGTACATTCTGCTCTCCCTGTTGAACCTTTTACTTGCCAGGAAGGTTTCATAGTTATGAGCGATGATCACAGGGCTTTTGCAAGCAGGCTGAGTAAATTCAATTCCGGGTACTGTGCCGATGTACCATCCATGGTACTGTCGCAGCAGTTTATTGAAAACCTGATCCATGCCCTTTTCCCAATCAGGAAGAGCTGTGCGGTGGATGAAGGTGAAATTGCCATTGAACTGGACCGTTCGGCTGTGAAGCTGAGAGAACTGCTCTACTCCATCCGCAAGACACTGGACCGCACCCCCGAGGAGATAACAGACGTTTTTTTTTCCAGGCTTCCTGAAGCCTTTGAAGAGCTGACAGCAGATGCCGTTGCCGTTTCCAGGTTCGATCCGGCGGCCTCCTGCATTGAGGAGATCATCCTTTGCTATCCCGGATTTTATGCCATCTCTGTATATCGGATGGCTCATATACTCTATGAACTTAAGGTACCTGTCCTTCCCCGGATCATGGCCGAATTTGCCCATGAGAAGACAGGCATTGATATCCACCCGGGGGCGCGGATCGCATCACCTTTTTTCATCGATCACGGAACAGGGATTGTTATCGGGGAGACTGCCCGTATTGGCAAGGAGGTGAAAATTTACCAGGGGGTTACACTGGGGGCCCTTACCGTGGAGCGTTCCATGGCCAATACCAAACGGCATCCTACTATTGAAGATAATGTGGTGATCTATGCCGGGAGTACCATTCTGGGGGGGGGGACTGTCGTTGGACACCATACTGTGGTGGGAGGGAACACCTGGATCACTGAAAGTATTCTTCCCTATTCGGTGGTTTACAGGAACCATCGTGTGGTGGTGAAGGATCGCAAGGATTTCAAAGCACCCAATGATTTTGTGATATGAAACGACCATTTGGGAGTTCCATGAGTCGCCACTGAAATATATAATTAGACGAATGAAATACGACAATATACTGGAGGGGATTGGGAACACACCCCATGTGCGCATCAATAAGCTTTTCCCGGGAGCAACTAATGTCTGGATGAAGCTGGAGCGAAACAATCCGGGTGGCAGCATCAAGGACCGTATTGCACTGGCCATGGTAAAGGATGCAGAAGAAAGGGGGGTCCTGAAGAAGGGCTATACCATTGTGGAGCCCACTTCCGGAAATACCGGGATCGGACTGGCCATGGTGGCAGCAGTCAGGGGATACCGGGTCATCCTGGTTATGCCCGAATCCATGTCTGTGGAACGCCGAAGCATTCTGAAGGCCTATGGTGCCGAAATTGTACTTACTCCCCGGGAGCTTGGAATGAAGGGCTCCATGGAGCGGGCCGGTGAACTGGCCCGGGAGATAGAAGGTGCATGGGTCCCCTCCCAGTTTGATAATCCTTCCAACCCTGAGGTGCATGAAATAAGCACTGCCAGGGAGATTATTGCAGATTTTCCGGAAGGCATCGACTGCCTGGTTACCGGCGTGGGGACTGGCGGACATATTACAGGGGTATCACGGGTTTTGAGGCAGGAAATGCCGGGAATCAAAGTATATGCCGTGGAGCCTGCCGACTCGCCTGTACTCAGTGGTGGGAAGGCCGGGCCACATGGGATTATGGGGATCGGCGCCGGTTTTTTACCAACAAACCTTGACCGTGAGGTGATCGATCAGGTAATACAGATTGAAAAAGCCGATGCCTATGAATTCGCCAGACGGGCTGCAAAGGAGGAGGGTGTTTTCGCAGGAATCTCAACAGGAGCATCTCTGGCAGCGGTATCAAAGCTACTGAAAAAGGAGGGCAATGCACTAAGAGTTCTGACCTTTAATTACGATACCGGTGAAAGATATCTCTCGGTAAACGATCTCTTTTAAGAGGTTTTATTAATTTTAATCGAAATTTTCAATTTCTGTCGGCCATGGATAGCCCTTTGAAGATTGCCGTCGACTTTGATGGTACCATTGTAGAACATAAGTACCCTGAAATCGGAAAGGAGATTATGTTTGCTTTCCAAACACTCAGGGCTCTGCAGGAGCAGAAGCACCAGCTGATCCTCTGGACCTACCGTTCGGGGAAGGAGCTGGATGATGCTGTGGAGTACTGCCGGAGGAACGGTGTGGAGTTCTATGCCATTAATTCCAGTTATCCCGAGGAGGAGTTTGATGAGGATTATGACAGCAGGAAGATTGATGCAGATATTTTTATTGACGACAGGAATATTGGAGGACTGCCCTCCTGGGGCGAGATCTACCAGATGATTAATCCCCGTGAAGCACCAAGCCTGGAGGAGGAGCTGAAGAGCCTTTCTCAGAAGAAGCGATCGCTGTTTAAAAAGAAGGCAGCGAAATAAAACAGGATATAATGAGAATCCCCGCAGTTTTACTGATTACAATATTTGGCTTCAGCCTGTTGTCCTGTAGTTCGGGCAACAGTAGCACTGAAGGTCATTCAGTGACTAATTTAAAAGCTGTTAAAATCAGCAAGTTGCTGGAGCCATCAGCTGGGCTCAGCATCCCTTTGGGAGAAGAGATCAGAGTGGTGCTTACTTTGCCCGATACGGTGGCTGTGGACTCTATCCATGTATATCTGGGAGGAAAACTGCTCAGGACCATGGAGGGCTCCTCCGTGAAAATGAACCAGGGGTCCCTGGATTTCCTTGTGCCCACCGAAGGGGAAAGGGTCGGGAAATCGGGCCTTCGGCTTCGACTTTACTTTTCTGGTGGCAAGAGCGAGAACCAGAGCGTCCAGCTCACCTTTCTATCCGACATTGTACCGGAGGCATACTCCTACACGGTGGTGAAGGAGTATCCCCACGATGTGGCTGCCTACACCCAGGGATTGGAGTACGTGGACGGAGTGCTCTATGAGGGAACCGGGAATTATGGTACTTCTTCACTCAGGCGTGTTGACCTGGAAAACGGTGAAGTGACTAAAATCAGGGATAATGATCAATCTCTTTTCGCGGAAGGCATCACCGTGCTGGGTGAACGAATTTACCAGATCACTTACAAATCGCAGGTTGGATTTGTCTATGATAAATCAAGCTTTGAAGAGATTCAGAAAGTTTATTACCAGAATCGTGAGGGTTGGGGCCTGACCAATAACGGAAAGGAGCTGATTATGAGCGATGGCACCAATATTATTTATTTTCTTGATCCCGAAATGTTTACCGTAAACAGGCAGATTGAGGTGTATCATAACACGGGACCGGCCAATAGCCTGAATGAGCTGGAATATATAGAAGGAAAGATATGGGCCAACCGTTATTTTACCGATGAAATAGTGATCATTGATCCGGAGACGGGAAAGGTGGAGGGGCGGATCAACCTGAAAGGGATACTGAAAGCCACAGACCGAAGTCCCACTACGGATGTGCTCAATGGAATTGCCTGGGACAGTGAAGGAGAAAGGCTCTTTGTCACAGGGAAATTATGGCCCAAACTGTTCGAGATCAGGGTCAGGCCTTTAGGCTGACATCTCTCCTGAAACGATCCTTATACTTCTGGGAATAATTTCAAAACTTACCGGTCCGTGTCCCAGGGTTTCCCCATCAGTCTCCAGTTTAATAAGACTTGAACCGTTTATCTGTACTGATTTAGCCATGTAAGTTTCTACTTTCGAATGCTTGGTAATCGTACCATTGTAGAGTTTCTTTATATTGACCAGTACATTTAGTTTTCCTATCTTCTTGATCAGGGTAATGCTGTAGAGACCATCGTCGGCGATGGCATGGGGTACCTGGATCATTCCTCCTCCGTTATATTTCCCAATGCCCACGTTCAGTGAGAAGATCCTGCGCTTGTAGCTTGTGCCATCTATCTCAATAACAGCGCTCTTGGCTTTGTATTTGATTAGACTGTAGAAGATGTTATAGAAATAAAGCAGGGCCCCGCTTTTTCCCTTCTCTTTCATGTGATTGGCACGCTCCACCACTTTGGCGCCAAATCCCATGCCGGCAATATTGATAAAATAGCGTTTCCACTCCTTTCCATTCTTCTGGTAATTGACCAGCCCGGCATCCTGGATAAATGTAAGCTGTCTTTTGATGGTTTTTACCGCACCTTCGTAATCGGAGGGAATATTGAATGTTTTGGCCCAATCATTCCCGGTACCCACTGATATCATTCCCAGCATTACCTCGGTGGTATGGATCCGCTTCTGGGCAAAGACACCGTTGATCACCTCGTTCATGGTCCCGTCGCCACCTACCACGATGATTTTTGAGTAGCCCTCTTTGATCTTATTTCGAGCGATAATGGAGGCGTGCAATCTGCGACTGGTAAAACAGGGTTCAAAGCGAATGCCCTCCTTATGAAGTATCTGTTCTATTGAAAGCCAGTCCCTTTCAGTTTTGCCTCCGCCGGCAGTCAAATTGATAATAGCGATCCAGTTTGATTTATTCATGTTCAAAAATTTTCCCGGCGCAAAGATAGGGATTAAGGAGTTATCAATGAAATTTGTTGAAAAGGTGTTTATAATTGGAGAATTAATGTTTACAATAACGAAATGACTGGAATTAGCGGGGGACTCTAAAATAGTAAATTTGAAGCCCGTTTTAAATCCAATTAAACTTAAAGAAAAAGGCCGATGGGTAAAGTTATTGCGATAGCAAATCAGAAGGGAGGCGTTGGGAAAACCACTACGGCAATCAACCTGGGTGCGAGCCTGGCGGTGCTGGAGAAAAGTGTGCTGATTATTGATGCAGATCCCCAGGCAAATGCCACTTCCGGTACTGGTTTTGACACCAAGAAGGTTAAGACCAGCATTTACGAGTGCCTGATTGAGGATGCAAATCCAAGGAAGATTATTCTTAACAGTGAGATCAGCAACCTGGATTTGATCCCCTCACACATTGACCTGGTAGGTGCGGAGATCGAGATGCTCAACATGAATGAGCGTGAGTACATGCTGAAGAATGTCATTGAGCAGGTACGTGAGAATTACGATTATATCCTGATCGATTGTTCTCCCTCCCTGGGATTGATTACAGTCAATGCACTAACTGCAGCCGATTCGGTCATCCTTCCTGTTCAGTGTGAGTACTTTGCACTGGAAGGACTGGGAAAACTATTGAATACTATTAATATTATTCAACGTGGACTCAATCCTGAACTGGAGATTGAAGGTTTTCTGCTGACCATGTATGATGGAAGGCTCAGACTGTCGAACCAGGTTGTGGATGAAGTGCGGAAGCATTTTCAGCAGATGGTTTTTGAAACCATTATTCAACGAAATATCAAGCTTAGTGAAGCACCCAGCTTTGGAAAACCGGCAGTTCTTTATGATGCTGAGTCGAGGGGTGCGGTCAGTTACCTGAACCTGGCCAGGGAGATTCTTCAAAAGAATGAAGAGACCCTTTTAAAGCAGGAAGAAAAAGTAATGGAATAAGAAGAACATCTGATGGCAAAAAAGAACGCACTAGGAAGAGGATTGGGAGCATTGATAGAAGTTGGTGATGAGCAGCGGGAGCAACCCCTGGTTCATTCACCTTCGGCAGTCAACGAAATACCCATTAAGAACATTGCTGTAAATCCTTTTCAACCCCGGACTTCCTTCGACGAAGAGTCATTGAACGAGCTGGTAAAGTCGGTAGAGGAACATGGAATTATTCAGCCCATTACTGTTCGCAGGGCTTCCGATAACAGCTATCAGCTGATCTCTGGAGAGCGGCGTATCAGGGCCGCTGAGAAGGCAGGTTTGCAGCGAATCCCTGCATATGTCAGAGAGGCAGGCGACGAAAATATGCTGGAACTTGCACTGGTTGAGAATATTCAGCGGGAGGATCTGGATGCCATTGAGGTAGCCATCTCCTATGCCCGGTTGATAGAAGAATTCGAGCTTACACAGGAAGCATTGGGCGACCGGGTGGGAAAGAAACGGGCCACCATTGCCAACTACCTGCGCTTGCTTAATCTTCCCGTGGAGATTCAGACAGGCATTCGCGAAAAGAAAATTACCATGGGGCATGCCCGGGCCCTGGCAGGGATTGATGACAAAGAGTATCAGGTGGAGATGTTCAGCCTTATTCTTTCCAAGGACCTTTCAGTGCGTCAGGTGGAAGGCCTGGCTAAAAAATCAAAGACCGTAAAAGAGTCCGGGGAGAATTCAGAAGAGGAGCTGCGCTCCGATTATGAGGATCTCAGGGAGCACCTGGCCCACTATTTTGGAGCTACCATCGAATTTAAGCGAAGCAATAAAGGGAATGGCCGGATCGTTATTCCTTTTAAATCGGACGAGGATTTGCAACGTATTGTTAGCATCCTCGACAAACCGGGTAAATGAACAGATTCACTGTAGCGATTTTTCTTCTATTAAGCTTAGCTCTTCCGGCGATCTGCCAGGAGAGGGATACTCTTCATGCTGCTCAGAATGCCGACACGCTGCTACGCGTTTTGCAGACCGACACCATCTATCGTTTCGGGGATCGGGATCTACTGGTGAGCGATACAATGCTGGCAAAACCCATGAAGACTAAATCGGCCTACAGGGCACTAATGTATGCCCTTGCCTTACCCGGTCTGGGGCAGGCCTATAACGAGAAATACTGGAAAATGCCCATTGTTCTGGGCGCCATGGGAGCTGCAGGTTATGCCATCTATTATAATACCAGCATATACAAGCAGTCGGTGATCGATTATGTGACTATCGAAGACTACGATGTGCGCTACCTGGAGCTCTACAGGCGAAATATGGAGTTAAGCTATATTGCCATGATCGCCGTCTATGGGCTCCAGATACTGGATGCTTATGTGGATGCCTATCTCTATAATTGGGACGTGAATGATAATCTTTCATTGCGGGTCGCTCCCTCTTTACAGCCCATGATGGCACCCACCAGCCTGACCGGGTATTCCGGCGGAATTACCTGTAGTATAAAGATCAGAGGCAGATGAGAAGATATTCCACTATGTTGAATTATTGCATTGCGATCCTAAGTGGATTGCTTTTTTTGAGATCTGTATCACTGGCACAGGAGCAGACCAGCCTTCCGGACATCATTACATCTGATAGCAGTTTTTCGATCCCCGATACATTTACCATGGAGGGGGAACTGAAACTGCGGACCGGTGATAATCTCGACAGCCTGCTTAATCTATGGTATGTTAATCAGTCCCTGGAGACAGCCTGCGACGACTATCTGGCCGAAGCCGATACGCTGACCCCCGATTTCAGCGACTCGGTCTATATGCAGCGCCTGGCAGAGATTCCGTCGGTGGTGGACCTTACCTACAACCGGATCGTCAAGAATTACATCAATGTCTATACCCGCAAGCGGCGCGAACAGGTGCGTATTATGCTGGGATTGTCCGACTACTATTTTCCAGCATTTGAAGAAATATTTGATCTCTACGATATTCCCTATGAGATCAAGTACTTATCGATCATCGAATCGGCTTTGAATCCAAGGGCCGTATCCAGGGTGGGAGCCGTCGGAGCCTGGCAGTTTATGTATAGTACAGGGAAGCATTATGGATTAACTATTAATTCGCTGGTGGACGAACGGCGCGATCCTATTGCTGCCACCCATGCTGCAGCCAGGTTCCTGGCGGACCTGTATAAGATCTATCATGACTGGACCCTGGCACTGGCTGCTTATAACTGCGGACCGGGCAATGTCAATAAGGCCATACGTCGCTCGGGAGGCAGAAGAAATTTCTGGGACATCTATTATTATCTGCCACGGGAGACCAGAGGATATGTACCCGCATTTATTGCTGCCACCTATACCATGAACTACTATGAGGACCACCTGATAAGCAAGGCCTCACATTCCCTGCCAAGGGCCATCGATACCATGTTGGTATATGAACCGGTCCATCTGAAGCAGGTGTCAGAGGTGCTGGATATTCCCATCGGAATGCTGCGGGATATAAATCCCCAGTACCGGCAGGATATTGTGCCGGGCACATCAAAGCATGGCTATGCCATCAAAATTCCGCAGGAACAGGTAGCTGCTTTTATCGATCTGCAGGACTCCATTTTTGCCTTCAAGGATTCGGTTTATTTCGATCCCGGGAAGAAGGTGGCCTCTCCGCAGCACTATTCCTCATCCTACAGGGTCGATCTCTCAGCAGATAAGTACGATAAACTCTACTATACAGTGAAATCAGGCGATAATGTGGGATATATTGCCGACTGGTATGATATCAGATCGTCCGATCTGCGCTACTGGAACAATATCAGTCGCAACATGATCCGTACTGGACAAAAGCTGGTGATCTATAAGCCAAAGGGGAAATCGGCCAGGTACAGGGAGATCAATACTATGAATTTTTCTGAGAAGCAGAAATCTGCAGGACGGTCGGTCTCATCGGGCAATTCAGCCTCCACAAATTCAGCTTCGGCAGGCAGTAGCACTGGCAATGGAGAATATATTACCTACCGTGTGAAGCAGGGAGATTCCCTGTGGGAAATTGCCCGGAAGTATTCGGGGGTATCAGAAAACGATATCACAAGGCTTAATAATATTAGCAACGCTTCAAAAATTCGGCCCGGGCTGCTTCTTAAGATCAAGCCTAAAGGGTAATTGCTATATTTGTGTATGAAGCCGTTTCGGACCTTCATATTTTTTTTGGCAGTCCTGTTGTTACTTTTCCTAGTGACCATTCTGTTTCCCCAACAGGGTATTGGTATAGGTGGTGATCTCAGGCTTTCCTTCATGTCCCTCTCTGATCTGAACAGAAACGATAGCACCGGCAATGCTGTCAATGTGGAGGAACTGCTTTCAAAATCGATGGTTACCGACGATCCCGAGTCGGATGCGGGAACGGATCTGAGCTCCGGCTACTTAGAGGATACCATCCGGCCACTGGTTGTTCCGGCCAATGTGGACAGCCTGAAACAAAACCTTTACAGAATTCAATTTGCAGAAGGAGGACTTACCCTGCTCCATTCATTTTTCAGGAATCTGGACCGGATCTCCTCGGGCGATA
>JAOZQY010000087.1:0-2427 GCA_029931975.1 Bacteroidales bacterium
ATATCTTTCTGATAAAAAAAGTCGAACTCATCGTAAGAGACTACCGACATCATCGGTGGGATAACAAGTTCAGACCCGGTCAGGCGGAAAACGGGATTCCAGTCCAACTTATTCATATATTCAATCTCTGAAATGATTCGATGATACAGTACATGCTGTAATTCCTGAATTAATTCCTTGTGCATGGCGGTCCATAGACAAAAATTTGATGCACCCATCATTCCTTCAAGGCATTGTAATGGTTCATTAAGTGTGATAATTGTAGGCACCCATCCCTGAACACGCTGGGCGATTGCAATATTATGCTCTAAATCCTGCATCACAGGTTCATGCGGAATAGAAAGGAAGCGCTCTACATCTTCCGGTGTCTGAATCCAGTGTTTAATACGATTAGGAAAATTATATGCATCTACGGAATCAGATGAGCTAATCTGTGTAAGGTCTCCCTTGGGACTGGATATTTTTTCCAGAATATTACCATTTGGCAGACGTTCCTTCATCACTTCTTTCAAGGCCTTGAATGGGTCGTAACCAAGAAATACATCATAAATTGGATCAGCTGAAGCTGCAATTTTATTCAGCAATCCGTCGTAACTCCCATCCCCCCATTTATAGAAGTCAAAACCAGGAAGACATACGGGTACACGATCCGGAATCTCACAATTTAATGCCGCCATTATACGGGCATCCGGTGACATCTCTTCAGAATCTTCTCTTCTTTTCCGATGTTTATCAAGTAGCTCTATAAATCGCTCTTCTGACATTTACTTCACCTATTCTTTAATTCCACCCTCGATGATACCAGCTTGAATCTGCCGCTGAAAAACAATATAGATCAAAATTACAGGTAACGAAGTCAATAGCAGAATCGCAGCATTATGAACAGCTGGAAGGGAGTACATTCCCTGCATTACCGTTAAGAGAGGCATGATTGTCCGCATATTTCCCGATCGAAGAATGAGTAAAGAAAAAGGGAGCTCATTCCAAATGGCTTGTGAGCCAACTATGATAATAACGACTATCATTGGCTTTCCAAGAGGGAGCATTATCCTGGTATAAATCTGCCAAAGATTCGCCCCATCTATATTTGCCGCATCAAGAAAAGTTGCACTAATATCTTTATAGTAAGTTGTCATCAGATATGTTGCATATGGAGTAAAATAAGCAAGATACGGCAATATCAGTCCTATATATGAATTCAATAACTTCATTTTAGAAAGCTGAACATAGAGTTGAACACCAAGTACCATCTGAGGGAAGATCATAACTCCTGTCAAGTAGAGGAGAAGAAGAATCTTAAAAGGAAAATTCAGCTTGGCAAAAGCAAAACCGGCAGCACTGCATATAAATATATAAGGGATTATTGTGCACAATAGGATTAGCACATTATTCAGAAAGTTTCTGTGAATATGGATATCTTTAAATGCCCAAATAAAATTATCAATTACCGGAGAGAGGGTTGGAAAAATGTTATCTTCCACATAGTCCGGTGTTGTCTTAATACTGGTTGTGGTTATGAAATAAAAAGGGATAAGGCTGAGAAGACCAATAATAAGAAGAAAAACAGTTAAAAGGATTTTTTTCATACCTCTTCTTTGCATATTTCTCTGCATAAATTAATCTCCACTCTTCTTCATTATATTAACCTGTAGAATAATTACGATAAAAGTCATAAAGAAAATCACAACTGCCCATGTCGACCCATATCCAAACATATTATTCATAAACGCCTTATGAAATACTCCAAATTCCGGGACAAAAGAAGCATACCCAGGGCCTCCCTGAGTTAAAGTAAAAATAAGATCAAACATTCTGGCAAAATAAACTATAAGTCCTTGTATTGCTACAAATTCAATGGCTAAAATTGTTCCTGGTATTGTCACACATCTAAACGTCTGAAACCAGGATGCACCATCAATTTTTGCAGAATCAAATAGACTATCAGAGATTTTCCCCATTGCGGCAAGAAATAGAATTACACAGAATCCAAAGTACTTATAGAGCATAATTACTGCTGCTATATGAATTACAATCCTGGGTTCTGCAAGCCAGCTAAGGGCGAGAGCCTCCGCTCCAATACCCCTCAGAATCATATTAAAGGGTCCTTCATCTCTCAGCATTACTTCAAAAGTCATGGCAAGAATTACAGGAGAAATTACAAACGGAAGAAGTACAGTAAATCTGAAAAAGGAACTACCTCTCGGTCTGTTGCGGATAATTGCAGCAAACACTAACGGAAGTCCAACGTAAAGCGGCAGATACAAGACAAGAGTTAGACTATTCTTCATAGCCGCAGCAAAGCTCTTGTCCTTAATCAGTTTGGCAAAATTGTCCAGCCCAACCCACACAGGTGCAGAAAGACCATTATATTTCGTAAAAGCATAATAGAAATTGGAAAGAACCGGATAAAGTAAAAAAACCGTTACA
>JAOZQY010000087.1:2437-12289 GCA_029931975.1 Bacteroidales bacterium
ACGGGAAGAATAAATAGATATGCACCATATTGGTATTTACGCCGGCTTTTCTTCATTGACATTAACCCGACTCCTTATTAATCCAGGATATTCATTGCAATCAGATGGACTAAATAAGGGAACGGAGAAATCCGCTCCCCCTTTTTTACTTCCTTCTATGGCCGTACATCTTCGATGGCCTGAGCATACTCCTGAGGTGATATTTCCCCGGAAAATAATAATGATGCATGACTTCTGATAACTGCCCATTGAGGATTCTGAATATAAGTTTTTGCTGGTGCAACAGAATTATTATCAACATAGTCATAAAGTTCTTTACCAATGCTGTTTATTCCACTTCTGTCTACTTTATTCGAGGGAACCATGAAGCCCCCGACATCCAGCCCGGTTTGCTGTCCTTCAGGGCTTGCAGTCCATTTAACATAATTTATAGTTTCTTCAAGATTCTTACTATAATTCATTGCTACATAGGTAATACCCCCAGCTACGCCAAGAGTATCCTCCTTATCAACACCCGGCCATGAAAAATTAGGTATAGTGCCCAAATTTTCTTCACCCAGAGCATCTCCAAACTCCTTCCAATTATATGTATCTGAAATCAAACCTCGGAATATTGCAGTATCCTGAGCCATAAATTTTTCGCCACTATCACGAAAAGTCGGTAAGGTTAAACCCGTCGGATCCATATATCCTTTTTCAAAGAGATCCTGAAACTTGGCAAATACATCTACAACCTTTGGATCAGTAAACTTAAAGTCACCGCTAAACAGATTTTTTTTCTCATCGATACTTAACAAATGGTCCATCGATCCGGCAATAGCCCATTCCATATAAGGAGCCATGGATAGAGCTACCGGTATAACACCTGAACTCTTCAGCTTCTCACTGGCATCAAGCAAGCCGTTCCAGGTGGTAGATGGATTCTCAGGGTCAAGACCGGCGTCACGATACAGAGACTTATTATAGTACCACGTCCACCCCTGAACAGTGACAGGTAATCCTCGCAAACCATTGTTTAGATCCCGCCCCACTGTACAATCAGTCAGCGCTCCTTCCGGGAAATCCTTTCGAAGATCCTCAACATAATCATCAAGAACGGCAAATCCTTCTCCTAGAATATTCATATCCTGGCCGTTTACGATAATAAGGTAGGAATCGGGACCATCAGAGGCCATTATGCTTGCAGTAACTTCGTCGTTGTTAAATGGCTTACCCTCCTGTCGTACAACCTTCACATTCGGATACTTCGCCATATACCCAGCATCAATAGTATCGACATAATCTCCGGTTTTAGAACCTTGCTGAGCTTTAAGCCAATCCTGGACAACAATAGTTACTTTATCTTCTCCACCTTCTTCTCCCTGTTGCCCATTGGCAAAAACAGAAACTGAAAGACTGAGTGTCAAAAGTACAGCCACCAATAATGCGCATGTTCTTCGTCTCATAGAGACCTCCTAAATTATTAACACCGCTCTCTTCAATAGAGCGCTGGCATACCTGGAGTATTACATATACCGATTTCCAAATTCCCATACTAATAATTCGCTGTATGGAAGTATTACATACGAATATACTCTGAATATTGCCATTGTCAAGCTTACACAGGGGGTTTTCTTAAGTATTTTCAGATTATTCTTGTTAGTTGTTGCTTTTATGCGATTATAGGACTTCTCAGCAATTTTGTTTACATGTAAATTGTATGCATATCAACTGTAAATAGCCTGTTTGTACTTGACCCATACTTTACTGACCATGTAAAATTATCTGATAACCTCTGGAGGGAAAATGACTGATAAGGATCCTACCATTGATGATGTTGCCAGACTGGCAAATACATCGGTAGCAACGGTGTCCAGAGTATTAAACGATAAAGGGTATGTTTCCGGTGATGCTCGCATCAGGGTAGAGAAAGCTGTAAAAGAGCTGAATTATCAACCACGTGTCGTTACCAGGGACAATGTGCAAAAGAATCTCAGACATGTAGGCATTCTTGTTCCTGACATGAACAATTATTTCTACCCCCTTGAACTGATGGGAATAGAAGACGAGCTTGAAAAAAAAGATTACAGTATTTTACTTTGCAATACCTACGAAAAGGTTGAGAAGGAAAAAAAATATATAGCGAACCTTCTAAAAAAAGACGTAGACGGGATTATATTGGTGGGTTCCAGGTCTACAATTTCATATAATGAACATATAATTGACCTTGCAGAAAAAATTCCGGTTGTGATGACAAATGATTATATTATAGGTTCCTGTGTTTATTCGGTTATGATCGATATAGTAAACGGTGCCTATAAAGCAGTAAGCCACCTGATTGGTCTTGGACATAGAAATATTGCCATCATTAACGGTAACATCGAATACTCCACTTTCGCCAGTAAGCAGGAAGGATATCAACATGCATTGGAAGACGAAGGTATAAAAATACAAAATGATTACATTGTCAGTGAAGTTCCATACGAAGCGGGTGGGTTTGCTGGAATGAAAAGGTTACTGGCTTTAGAGAAGCCGCCAACAGCTGTTTTTTCTGCCAGTGACCAGATTGCCGTAGGCGGAATAAGCGCAATATACCAGGCAGGTCTTCGTATTCCGGAAGATATTTCCCTTGTTGGCTTCAGCAATATCCCTCTTTCAGAACATTTACACCCAAGCCTGACTACCATTGATGCTTATCCCTACCATACTGGAAAATTGGCTGCAGAAACAATAATCAGTGTGCTCAATCACAAGGAACAGGATCAACGAAAAATAATACTCGAACCCCGACTTATTGAACGTAATACATGCCAGCGGATAACGGAGAATTAAAATGATAAAGCGAAAATTTATTATCTATATTGTCATAGTACTATTTCTTGGGCTTGTGACTTTTTCAGCATTCCGTGGAGCCCATAATGCCGATACATACCTTACCTTCACATTTCAAGATGCCGTCAGTAAAGGATGGATATGGAATGCAAAACTCACATTGCAGAACAGAACTTTGAATACATACTATCAGAGTGACAGAGGTGTAAAAGAGTATACTTTTACAAATCTGAACTCAGGCAATTGGGTTATTGAAATATCAGCACCAGGATACGAATCCGCAAGTGTTCCTGTAACGATTAAAAAGGGGCGGAACATTCTCGAAGAGCCCATTGAACTTACAGGTACTGGAATCCAGAACTTGAGTTATTTTGTACCTTTCGAGCAAATTAGTGGAGGCGATATTAATGTTGAGATCCGACCGGTTGGAATGGACGGCCAGGCAGTAATAAATCACCCGTGCATGGATCTTTGGATCAGCGCCAGAATAACTATACAGATGAAGGATGATTTGATTGCACAGGAAAGCAGTATCTCCGGAGCAATCCGGGGTCCGGAAGTGTTTCGTGGTACTCTGGATTGGGAATGGGATTCATTACCCGAGACCACGTTCCGCTATTCTGCCATAATCCCGGGAAATAAGATTTCAGTTTCAAATGCTCCTTTTCACGTTATAGATTATTTATTTGTGGTACCCATAGGAAACTCCACAAGTAGTGATAAAATTGAAGAGATTGTATCACAGGCCTGGAAGGGAGAAAATCCGGATAACTTGAAGAAGATCCTCGATGATTACCGGGATCGCTTGAACTACTATGCTTATACTTCCTGGAACGTGGAGGGATTACAATGATCCGAACTGAGAATCTCTGCAAAAAATATGGAGACTTTACGGCTGTTAATAATATTAATCTCCAGGTGGAACCGGGAGAGATATATGGTTTTCTCGGTCCGAATGGGGCCGGAAAAACTTCAACCATCATGATGATGCTTGGAATCAGCAAACCTACCTCCGGAGATATATACCTTTTCGGCGAGAAAGTTACACCGAATCGTCTTGATCTTCGACACAGGATAGGTGTAGTTCCTGAAAAACATCCAGTAGGCATGTGGAGCTGGATGACCGGAGTTGAATACCTGAGTCTCTTTGCTGAAATTTACGCGGTAGATAAAGCTGAAATACGGATCGATCATCTGCTGAACCGGGTTAATCTGCTCAGTGTCAAAAACAAACGTATTAAGGAATATTCCCGGGGTATGATGCAGAAGCTCAGTATCGCCAGGGCATTACTCCATGACCCTGATATCCTCTTTCTGGATGAACCGATATCTGGTCTTGATCCAATTGGAATAAAGCAGATCCGGGATCTGGTATTGGAGGAGAACCGGGATGGAAGAACAATCTTCATCTCCTCTCACCTGCTCTCAGAGATGGAGAAGCTTTGCCAGAGAGTGGGAATCCTGTTCGGAGGCTCTTTAGTAGCTGAAGATAAAATGGATGTCCTTCTTGCAAATCTTGTTCAGGATAGAGAAGTAATAATAGATTTGGAAGTTATCCCGGAAAACATCGAGAATACAATCGGAATGCTTCCTTATATCGAGAAAGTCAATATAAAAGGAAATACACTTTTTATTACAGCTCTGAAAAATGAAGATATCCGAAAGGAGTTATCAAAATTTCTTATCGGACAAGATCTGATACCACTCAGAATCGAGGAACGACAGGTAACGCTTGAAGATGCTTTTATTTCTATTACAAGAGATAATTTAGACATGTTCACCAGTATGGGTGGAAAAAAATGAACCAACGCATTCATGTAGCAAAAGCGTTGTCAAAAAGAGGCCTTCTTGAATCCTTTCTTAACCCCGGCTATTACCTGTTTTTGAGTGTAAGTCTTGTTCTGGGATATTTTCTTGTTTCGGGTTTTAAAAAGTCAATTGACTCGGGTGGATTTGATTATTCACTGGATCCATTATATGATTTAATCGGTCGTTCTTTGGAAGGTTTTTTTGGCTCAACATATGTAGATCAGCTTTTTTCTGAAGGTCCATTTCTCTTTATCATTGTAATCATTGTATTCCCCTTATTTCTGTATTTAACCATTACTTCAGTATTCAAGTTTGGTATGGAAAAAAAAGCTGGTGTAATTGTACTGTTATCATATGGCCCTGTCGATGGTACCACCTATTTCATTGCATCACTGGTAAAAGATCTGATAATGGTATTCGTTTCCATCGCTATCATCATGATTTTCCTTTTGATTACAGCGGTTTTAAATAATCTGGTTGTAGGCTCTACTGCATTTCTTTCTCTTATCCTGATATTTTTTCTAACACCTGTAGTTTTCGCTTACGGGATTCTCGCATCAAGCTTAACTGATAATTCCGCTTCTGCACTGGTCATGTTTTTGATGCTAATGGTATTTTTCCTCTTCATAATCATGGGGTCGTTTACCATTGTAGATAATAATATCCAGAATATCGCTGGTGAGTTTTCCAGGATACTCAACTGGATTTCACCATTTTTCTTTTTCAGAGTCGGGATGCGTGGAGTTGCTGCCGGCAATATCATACCTTACTTATTAAGCCTTTTGTTCCTCAGTGTACTGGGTTTTGTCATATTGCTTGCAAGTCATCTGATACTGCGAATCAGGGGGGTACGGCCATGAAGAAACGCTGTGTGTTTCTGGTTGTCCTCCTTATGTTCCAATATACGATTTTCAGCGATATACCCATCAGGGATGAACAGTTTATATATTCTATTCTGGCTTATTCCGGGATTGATTACACCGGGACGTTCAGTGGTGAGGATTCGGATACCATCTACATTCTCGCAGATACAGACAACTTTCTATCAGCAAGAAAAACCTTCGTATACTACTGGCCCATAACCGGAGAACTAAAAACTGACAGCAGCGTACTCAATCAAATTCTTCCAGGCACTCTGAAAATAGAACAACAGAATGAAAATACTCAAATCGTCTCATTATCCGCGTATACATATTTCAATATCAGAGAAGAATACGAAACAAACTGGATAGTCGCAACAGGAGAACAGGCTATAGAAGCCTATCAATTATTCGAGTCTTTGATTGACGCTTATCTACTTGAGTTGGATGAATTCGAACATCAAAAAAACCTCTATAACAACACAATGACGACTTTATCCCAGACAGTCGCCGCACTTCGGAAAGAAGGTAAGGATTTTTCTGACCTACTCGAACAAGCAGAAGCCCTGATTCCTCCGGAAGAACCGGAGTATCCGGATTATTATCTATCACCACCAGTTCAGCCTCAGATTGGCTTCAGGATCAACCTGCCTGAAGGTGAGTACTTCCTGCGGTTCATCTCCAATGATGGCAATATTATGGAAGGCTCGGAACGCAGAATTGTGTCTTTTATGAGCCAAAGGGATAAAAGCACCGGTTTGGAGGTGATTCCTGGTGATAAATGGACAAGACCTATCAGCTCTAATTCACCATCCTCCACACTTTATATCGATGGTTCAAGCGACATATATTTAAGATCATTCCATCAGGAAGATTACAACGATCTCTTCTATAATAAACTTATTCAAAACGATGCGAAAGGAAACCCGCATCTTTCAAAGTGGGTACAGATACAACAGATACCACATACACAAATCAGTATGGCATCTTCAAATGACAGTAATCTGATTATCAACGAGTCACCTTTTTTCGTCGAACAGATTCCAGGTGCAGCATTGGGATATGAGATTGTACAATTTGATCCGGAAGGAAAGCACAAGGGGCAGAATCCGAGTTTGATGGCTTTTCATGTACCAATTGAAAGCGACACACGGGTTATAAACATTAAGGTTCTGGATGAAGGAGGAACAGACCTGCAGGGAGCTTCCCGACAGATACGTGTAGTTAAAACCTCTCGGGCAGGTTTTCTGGCTCTGATTTTCGCACTGCTTCCATTGCTTGTATTACTTGTGGTTAAATTTAAAAGAGCAAATTCTTACCTCTAATATTGCAATTATTTGGCATATCTTTGCTGTTCAATGCTTTATTGTCATTGAACTTCTTATGCCTCCATAATTTACCTTAAACGGAATATTATGGCCCGGTAGGGCAAACGTAGCCCACATTTGAGCCATTCAATTTTTTGTAAACTGGGGTATGCATCTAACTCAAGTACACCCCATATATGGTGGTTGTGACTCTGGAAGGAAATCGATGATATTGCCCTTTAGCACAGGTAACGGAGCCGGATCTGAATCGTTCTTCAAGCTCAAACAGTGTTTTAGGGTAATCAGCATTACCCAAGCCCGATCGCTACATCTGGTGGCCACTGGAGTCAAGTGCATACCCCAGTTTTGTAATTATGATATGTAATTTATATACATAACTCATTGATACAACTAAGAAATCATGGTATACTCATTTATAAATATTTACAGCAGGAGCAGTATTGTGTCATATGCCGGACGCTTTAACTTCAAAATTCCAACAGAAATCAGATTCGGACCTGGGGTTATCTCGGAACTTGAATCGATCCTCCTGCAGTTTTCCGGCTCTGTGATGATAATTACATTTCGGAGTCTGAAGGTAGGTTCTCTTATTCGTGATAAACTCGTGAAAAAGGGATTCAATGTCATTTTTCATAACGATGTACGTCCAAATCCTGTTACGGAAGATATAGATATGCTTGCTGAACTGGCCCGGTCGAAAGGCTGCAAAACTGTTGTTGCTATCGGCGGAGGCAGCGCTATTGATACAGCCAAGATTGTTGCTTTACTGGCAACAAATGAGGGTAATTCCTGGGATTATTCGATTGAGAACTCTGATACCGTAAGAACAATAGTAAATGACCCACTGCCTCTTATTGCTGTTCCCACTACAGCCGGTACTGGTGCCGAGGTAACACATGTTGCGGTACTGACAAATAGTTCGCTTAAATTAAAGGCACCCATAGTTTCCACTAGAATGTGCCCCAGTTATGCGCTGATTGATCCGGAGATTACAGTTACAATGCCTCCCGCTGTAACAGCCGCAACCGGATTCGATGCGTTTACACATGCTTTTGAACGTTATGAAAGTCCAAAGTCATTTCCTTTCATTGATGACATGGCATTTTCAGCCATGAGTGTGGTTACAGGAAATCTTAAAACAGTAATGGAGTATCCTGAAGATATAAATGCCCGATCGGCACTCGCGTGGGCAAGTACCCAGGCCGGTCTGTGTCTTCTTACTTCGACAGGAGAAAGCGGCCTTCACATCTTATCACTACCTCTTTCGGCCCGGTTCAATGTATCTCATGGTATTGCCCTTGCAGCATGTATACCACTCACCCTGCGGATTCTTACAGAGATTCGGCCGAATAGAATTGCAGCCCTTGCAGGGGTTCTACCTGAGGATGATTCAGTATCCATAGCCGATTTAACAATTGATAAGAAATGTGATTTTGTAATCAGGTCGATGGAAAGCTGGCTGGACAGTATGGGGTTGATGCACCGGTTATCTGATTTCGGTGTATGTAATTCGGATATCAACGATCTGGCATCAAGTATCAGCCTTGACCGGCTGCAGATTGCCTGGGAGCAGGATATCAATCACAAGAAAGTAGCCGATCTCTATCGCGAGTATCTTTAAATCCTATAAAAAAATAGAGCGTCTCCGGCCGGTAAGCCCTTATAACCTATCCTGTCTCTACTCACTCTGATATTGACTTTGGTCTATCAACAGTAATTTTATCCCTCTCACCTGCTCGCAACTGCCTCAACAATTCTCTCACTGCATCATATGTGTTATAAAGCTGAGGATCTGCCCAGGGCTTTGCGGGTATAATTTCTGGTGTATTTTCTCCGGCTTCTACCATTTTGCGAATTAATCGTTCGCGTTGGCAGATTGAAATCTGTTTTAAGACCATAAAGCAAAATCTGAAAATTAAGAGCTTTTTCGGGACCAGCAGAAATGCTGTACTCACCCAAATATGGATTTCTTTAATCGCATTTCTTCTGGTGAAATATCTCTCAGGACAAACAAGAGGAGTTAGCTCTGTCGGTGCCTTGATGTCAGTTATCGCCGTGATGCTATTTCTCAAAAAAGATATCTGGCTCTAGTTGATCAAACCAAAACCTGATGGGAACTTAATCAACAATTTATATGGTCAAATGGGGTTGTTTTTATGATCAGAAATTATATTGGACAGCTATGATTTTATCTTTAAGATCATATTCTACATCTGCAAATTCACTGTTCATATGAATACCGGCATTATTAATCAGTACATCAATCAAACCATGATCTTTGAAAATTGAAGAGAAAACGTTTATTACCATCTCTGATTTTGATATATCTAAGGAATAAAAATAGATATTATCAGAATATTTCGTTACTACTTTTTCTAATTTCTCTTTGCTTCTGGATATTGCACATACAGTGTCTCCATTGGCTGCAAAATGGAGAGCTATACTTTCCCCAAGTCCACTGCTCGCACCGGATACTACTATATTACTCATTGTTATCTCATATTATCCTTTTAAACCTGATGTGATGAGTCCCTGAATAAAAAATCTCTGAGCCAATAAAAATATTACAATAAGTGGAAGAGATACCATAGTTGTTGCAGCCATAAGCAGCTCCCACTCAATATACTCGTTCCTATAAATTGTAAGTCCAAGCTGAACAGTGCGAAGTTCCTCACTATGAGTGATAATTAAAGGCCATATATAGTCGTTCCAGGTATAGGTTAATTTCAGTACCCCGAGGCTGGTAAATACAGGTTTACTTAAAGGGATATATATTAAAAAATACCGTTTGAATGGTCCGCATCCATCAATCTCAGCGGCATCATCCAGAGCCTGGGGGAAATTTAGAAAATATTGACGACAGAGGAATACACCAAATGCTCCTGCAAGACCATTCAGAATTAAACCTGTATATGTATCGATAAACCCTGTCCCCCCCTGTCCAAAAATATTGTTACCTCCAGCAAATGGGATAAATTTCATCACTAGGAATGTTGGAACCATGAGGACCTGCTGGGGCATCATTAGGGTTATCATCATGATAA
>JAOZQY010000088.1 GCA_029931975.1 Bacteroidales bacterium
GGTACCCTGACATAACCATAGCCAAGATATGGGTCTATGAAGTAGAAATAGTAATGCAGGCATTTGCTTTGAGAACTCTTCAGAAATGTTTTACCTGACTGCTTGTCGTGCCATGGCCTGTAACTACCACAGGCTTCCATGGCTGAAATTATATGAACAAGCCCTGTGTGCGTGCCTCGTTTATCCAATACTTTTCTTACCAAATCTTCTTTGCGGATATGAGTTTTTGCTACAAACTCGATTTCTATCCCGGCGTCTTTTGCTAGGTGTTCAGCGTTGGTCCTTATTTCGTTTTTAAATGGTTCTGCAAATTTGGGATAATCAAAAATGCGTACTCCCTTTGAATACAAGTAAGATGTCATTCCTTGAGAATGGCAAACCTGTGGGAGGGTGCCTGTTATTATTACCCTGTCAAAGCAGCCAAGTATGCCACTAATGTTTTTGCTATGTGCTGTTGTCAATAATTCCATCCAGATAAGTTACAACTTAATTCCTTTTTGGTTCTGGCTTGTCCAGGTTAGGGTATTTACGGAATAGGTGATTTGAGTTGGTAGTCTTTGGCCCACGCTTACGGCGTCTTACCAGTAAGCCGTGTTCGCTTAGAAGATTATAAAACTTATCACGTCCGTATTTTATCTTGTGCTCTGCAAGAATTGGGGAAAGCAAATGAAGGAGCTTCTCGGCACCCATACGCTTGTGTTCTTGCCTGAGTTCTTTTACTAGTTTCAAGATGAACACTTCCTGCATTTACAATCTTGATTGTCGCTTTTTACTATCGAACCAAGCCTGTCGGCTATTCCCAAACAGTCCACAAATGGTCGCTTTTGAGACCAGCGGATACATTTGTGCCAGTACTTCTACTGTTTGGGACCAGACTTTTTTCGGATCGCGAGTTTATAGTCCTTCTCAGCTATATCGATCATGGTGTTCAACGCAACATTCTTCATCTGAGCCAGTTCTAATTGCTTCTCAAGCTCTTCGATACGCTTTTCTAACTTGCTGTTATCAGCTCTATCTTTGGAACTCATGGTTTTCAAAGATAAATGTATTTCATCGGAATATAGTTCTTGCCATCTTTTGAAAATCCTTTTCAGTTCGGTCTGATTAATCTCAAAACGATCCCGAACTTCATTTATACTCATATCCCCGGAATCGACCTGGCTTACCAACCAGCGCCTGAAACTAACTTCATAATCACTATAGTTGATTTTCTTCTCTTGAAATCCCTCCATGCAATTGGTTAATGCGACTTCTTTTTCGTTTTTCATAGTCTTGATTTTTGTGTCAAGCTATTTCAGGATAAGACACACTTACTCCTTGGAAACTGTTCAGTTTACACCGGGAGAACTATTTATTCTACAACGGTATAGAGTGTACACTTTGGCCGCTATTTGCAGGAAGAGGCTAGATATGCTGAACGAATTGACAGATTGAAGTAGACGCTGCAGTAAATAATTTCGTGTGTGCTGAACCATTACTGAGTGATTCAGGAGAACTGGATTTAACAGGCATTTATTGAGTAGTTGTTGGTGATTAGTCTGAAAAAAGTATCAGGCCATGCAAGAATGGGTGCTACACCTGCGGGACCAATTATAAGCACAGGGAGTAAAATTTACCATTCAAACAATGGGGTGGGAGATTTCGTAAGCGTAATGGTTCATTATTGCAAGGCGAATACTACTATAAGATGCCAGTGTCAAATCAGGTAAAAATCTATAATAGTGACTGATGATAGTGTAATAACCAAGATAATAGCCAGCATTGACTCAGGAATAGAAGATCAAAACAGCGAAAACTTCAATTTTAAGGGAAGTTGACAAAAATGATTTAAATCTCAGCTCATTCGTGTTTCATAACATATAAAAAACGGGTAACAAATCCTGATTCTTTGGAATTAACCTTTAAAGGGTTTAAGTCGAGAGTCGAATTTACTTCTGTTCTTCAGTAATACATTCTCAACTATACAATTTCTTGACTTCAGTAAGTCAATAGAAATTTAAATCTTGGATTTTGCACAAGTTGTATTCAATATTCTTCTCATTACTGCAATACCGCTTCTCGGTATTCAGGTATCAAGAGCAACTTTACACCCCAAACTTTTCACAATGAAAAATTCAATATCGGAAAAATCCTCTCGAATTACAATAGTCTTATGGACTATGCTTTTTGCTGTTTTAATGATACCAACAACCATCCAAGGACAAATCGAAGTAAAGTCAGATGGGTGCCTATATACCAATCAGAACTCAGTTTTTCTTCGCAACGATGCTACCTACACGACTGGTATTGGTTATGGCGTTTACGGTTCATCTGGATCTGCAATGACGCTTTTTACCAAAAAATACAGAGCGATTGATTTTATGCCGGTAGATGCCAGTTACACCCTTGCAAAGTTCTATTTCAGTTCATCAATAGATTATTCTTATGCATACATATATGGAGATTTTGGATTTAATAAGGGACACTGGACCGGAGGTATAAATTCGAATATGGAATCACAAGGTGGATATAATATGGCAACCTTATTTCCATATCGTGATTGGTATGGTGCATTAGGAAAATCGACAAGGTACTTTGGATATGGATATATTGATCATCTTTATTATGATGTTTTGACAGATATATCAGATGTTAGTGTAAAGGAGAACATCAAGGAAGTCGAAGATGCATTACCGGTAATAGAGAAACTTCGCCCTGTGTTTTACGATTTCAAGATGAGCTATTTCGATAGTATTCCAGAGGAATCAAGACAAACGCTATATGAACAGAAGAAAAATAGCATTGGTTTTATTGCACAGGAAGTCCAGGAAGTAATGCCAGGTTTGGTTAGTGAAATCTCTAAAGATGGATTGCTTGGGATTAATAGCATAGATATTATACCACTGCTGGTAAAAGCTCTTCAAGAACAACAGGATCAGATTTCTAAGCTGGAAGGTCAACTGGCCACTTTATCTGAATCAGATCTAAAAGGTGCTGGGATTCAAGCAACTGAAAATGCAATCGACCAAATACCACAAGCAAGCCTTTCTCAGAATATTCCAAACCCTTTCAATGAGAACACGAGTATAAAATATAGCATCCATCTGATTACTTCATACGCTATGATCAATATATATGATCTGCAGGGAGGACAAGTATTATCATATAAAATATCAAATTCAGGGGATGGAGAGATACAGATTCCAGCTTCTGCTTTGAATCCCGGGCTTTACATATATAACTTAATTGTGGATGGAGTTGAAGTAGGATCAAAAAGGATGGTTTTGACAGAGTAGGATTATCATTTACTCAATTATTGAGTCATTGTCAATGAAAGGATATTATTACCCAAATAAATTGAAGCTATGAAAGTCATATATATTTCTCTATTTGTAATTTTTTGGGCACAAATGGCCAAATCACAAATACCTGCAAACGATCCTGCATGGCATTTGCAGACAGGCTCGTCCGAAGAATTTAATTCAAGCCTGGATTTTACTAATAAATGGTACAACCAATATCCATTTGGGCCACTTAACAACGGTGCTGAATACAACTACCCGGCTAATTTGATTCAAACAGGTACAACTTTAAAGATCAGAGTAGACACCTTGGTTCCTTCCGTACACCACAGTCCCTCCGTTTACGCTGATCCGGATTATTTAGGGGTAACATATGTTTACCAAGGCGGTGCGATATGGTCAAGAAGTAAGGATTATCACTTCGGTTATCTTGAAATTTCTGCCAAGTTCCCTACCAGTTATTACCCGTACTGGCCTGCATTCTGGTTATGGTCAAAAGATTGTTCAGCGCAGCCTCCGTATACTGATGAAATTGACATTGCAGAAAACGGAGCATACAATTCAGAAAATGGATATATGGTCGGCACCAATTACCATCTTCATATACCTGGGACAGATTGCTATGGACCCAATCATTCCACAAGTGATGGGGAAACTGTAGATGTACCATTTTTACTGTCATCAGGATTTCATAAATACGCTGTCGGATGGTGGCCTGATAGGTTAATATGGTATATTGATGATACTCCTGTTAGAACGATATTTGACCCGACAGGAGCTTCCATACCACAACATGCAATGGCTGTTATTCTCAACTTTGCCATTGATCCATGGTATGCTTATCTTCCATCCGATTGGAATGATGATGCTATAACTCCACATGGGAACTATTCTCCAACTTTTTTGCCGCAATATTTCGAGATTGATTACTTGCGCTATTATAAATTGGATACCGACTGTAGCAATGATATTACCATTTGTACTCCGAGCAGTGATTATAGTAGCCGGGCACTTGTACGTTCCATTAGCACCGGGGGTGGTTGTTCTACGACTTTTAATACAAGTGACAGTTATGTCCTGAGAGCAACGGATTATGTATTGCTGGATGTAGGTACTACCATCAATACCGATGGTTCGGGCTATTTTGCCATAGATGTGACAGCTTGTCCTGAATAAATAAAACCTAAAGACATGAAAACAAGAATCTTAATTTTAATAGGATTTGTAGGAATTGTCACTTGCCAGGTATTCAGTCAATCATCAGATAAAAATACTGATTACCGTGATGCATATGTAGGCAGCTATTTTTGTACCTACTTTAATCAAGGAGTAGACACAGATCAAAACAAATTGGCGTATCACAATGATACCATTACCTTATACATTACTAAAGACCCATTGGATTCTATCCTAATAATTGATATTGATCAAAACATATATCAGGTAAAACTAAAAGATGAGATCATTCGCGCTTACCCGCCTGGAAAACATTGGGGAGGGAGCTTGTCTAACAACAGCATTTCATTTGGTTTATCGGCAAGCATGACAAACATGTGTAAATATAAAGGCAAAAAGGTAACGAATAAAATAACTGAAAAATGAATATGGATTTATTCTTAAACAAAAGAAAACTGTTTAACATAGTCTGTCTACTTGTTCTTATTACCTCAGTAGCAAATGCTCAATTTGTCAAGCTTCATGATTTTACGGACAATCCGGATGGTAGTTGTCCGGAAGGATCCCTTTTTTATGATGGAACTTCCTTGTATGGAACGACTTATTATGGAGGCACAAGCAATGCCGGGATTATTTTTAAACTTAAACCTGATGGGACGGAATATTCCAAGTTGTTTGATTTTTCTTCTTTAAACGGAGGTCATCCCAGGCTGGGCTCTCTGATTTCAGACGGAACTTTTTTGTACGGGATGACTAGTAGTGGAGGAGTAAACACTTACGATGGGGTAATCTTTAAAATAGAGCCTGACGGAACCGGTTATTCTAAATTACATGATTTTAATGTCTCCGATCAAATGAATGGAGCCTACCCTTGTGGTTCTCTGATCTATTATGGGGCTTTCCTGTACGGTATGACAAATGGTGGGGGTGGAGGTGCCCATGGAGTAATCTTTAAAATAAAACCTGATGGAACAGAATACTCAAACCTGTTTAGTTTCACACCTGGAAGCGGAGATCAGCCTTTGGGCTCTCTGATATTCGATGGGACTTTCTTGTATGGTATGACCCGTGCTGGTGGTTCAGTCGGTACTCCGTCTGGGTTTGGGGTGATCTTCAGGGTCAAACCTGATGGCAGCGAATATTCTAAATTATTGGATTTCAATGGAACTAACGGGAAATATCCATCTGGCTCCCTGATTTATGACGGGACATTCCTTTATGGGATGGCCGGTGGAGGAATAAACGAGAGTGGTGTAATCTTTAAAATAAAGCCTGACGGAAGTGAATATGTTAAACTGTGGGATTTTGAAAATATTTCCGGATCCGGTCCTGCAGGTTCTCTTATTATGAATGGTACATTCCTGTATGGAATGACAAAGAGTGGCGGTACGAACAATAATGGGGTGATCTTCAAAATAACAACTGACGGAAGTGAATATTCCAAGTTGCTGGACTTTCCTGACACAATAAACGGACGTCGTCCTTTCAATTCCCTTATTTCAGACGGTACTTTTTTATATGGAATGACTTACTATGGTGGCACAGCCGATATTGGTACTGTTTTCAAGTTTCATCCTTTGGGGATGGGCGTACCAGAGAAAAACAGTAAAATATTTTTTTCGGTATATCCCAATCCATGCACAACAACGATTTATCTGGAAGGCATAGACAATTATACTGGGGAAATATTCTTATTCGATGCTATCGGTAAGCTGGTAAGTACGACGTTACAATACCAAAATCGAAAAACAGCGATTGACGTAAGTAGATTAGATAAAGGCATCTACTTTCTGTCATTAAAAACGGACAAAGGTGACTATTATAAAAAGATTATTAAATATTGAAGGACGCCCGGAGTTGGCTAAGGTAAATAATGGCATATTTGACAGAATCATAAAGAGACGCAAAGCAAAAAACAGCGATGCTTATGGAGTCATCCGACTATATATTGCAAACGCATTCTACTATCTGATTAGGTTTTATTTAATACTAAACAATGAAATCACAAAAAGCACTGCTGAAAAGAAGTTTAAGATACGCTTATTTTATTTGTTTTATAAGCTTTACCATTCTGCTATCTACTTATTCTCAATTGATATTAGATGCTGGAAAAGACACAGCTTTCTGTGTTAATTTGTATCCAGATACTATATATGTAGGATCTAACATATTAATTGAAAATGGTACTCCCCCGTTTTCTTTTGCTTGGGAATGCAAAGTTCCTAAAGGATTGAACTCCTTATATACAGCTAGCGATATATTGAACGATACTACAATAAGATCTCCTTATATCATCTATGGGCCAACAATTACTGACAGCATCATGTTTTATCTTCATCTTTCTGATGGTTCAAATGATACAATATCAGATAGTTTATTAGTGAGGTTCTCACAATGCATTTGTCCTCTGGGATATACAGTTATAAGTTTGAACCAGGGAGATAGCATATGGTTAGATGCTGGTGTTCCTGACGGGAAATACGTAAAATATTACTATGAACCGAGTTATGGTTTGTCAAATCCAGACAGTTCTGCTACCTGGTGTAAACCAGATACAACAACTGATTACAATATTGTTACTATTGACACATTTGACTGTGTCTGTTCCTGTCATTCCTATAAAATACAGGTTACCCCTGTTAGTACTAGGGAGATGAATGATAATATTGAGGATTCATTACACCCATATGTAATTGGTTCATCTGTAGTATTTAGAAATAATGTAGGGAAAGAAGCGTTTGTGTCTGTCTTTTCAACCGATGGTAAACTGTTACATACCGTTAACACCTATCAAGATAGAATTGAACTCTCTAAATTCAACCTTGGGAAAGGAATTTATATTATCCTGATTTCCTTAGAGAACAACCGCGATTATTGCATGTATTTAAATAACAAATTATGAATATTTTAAAGGTAATTACATTTGCATTTGGGATTACCCACTCAATACACGTTTTTCCTCAAGATGTTTCCTTTTACATTCAGATAGAAGATCCTAAGATTGTGCCTGCAAGTGTAACAAACAAGTCATCGGATGATGTCTTGTTTTTTGCCAAAACTACAGAGTTAAATGAACTCTACTCAGAATACAATATTAGTAAGTTTGAGATTGCGTTTCCTACAGCACTTACTCCAAGTCTAAAAAATGTATATTACGTTGAATGCGATGATAAGAACCTTGGAATTGAATTATCAAATAGATATAAAGAGAAAATTCCACGTTTAGAATTTCTGGAAAAGCCAACCCCAACTTATACTCCAAATGATTATAGCTTAGAAAGCAACCAGACAAATCTTGATTTAACAAATGCAAAAGAAGCATGGGATTATACATCGGAACTACCAATTATTGATGTTGCTGTAACCGATACATATTTTGATCTTAGTCATGAAGATCTAAATATGACTTTAGTTGGTGGAACGAATAGTCCATATATCCCTGCAGAAGAGCTACCACATGGCACAGCAGTCGCAGGTTTAGTGGGGACAACAACTGATAATAATATCGGCTTAGCCTCAATAGCCTTTAACAGTGACCTTGCAGTTTCTACTATCCGCAGTGATAATGAAGTCCTATTACTTGCTCAAGCGGGTTATCGAGTTATTAATTGTAGTTGGATGAATAGTTGCATATTTATTAGTACTCAGAAAGAACTCTATGATGAAATCAGAAATGTCTGGGGGGCGATTGTTGTATTTGGAGCAGGTAATGCAAGTTCGCATCACTGTGGGAATAATAATCCTTCCTATCCAGCCTCTTATGAGTCAAACATTGCTGTAACATCTGTTGGACATATTCATGATGTTGGGACACCAGGGTCTCCTGCAAACAATTGGAAGGATGTACATGAGGAGGTAATTGGGGATTCCCTTCTTGCACATAAACATCATCCAACTATGGATATTTGTGCCCCTGGATATAATGTACCTACAACTGACCTTATGGGATCAGCTGGAACGAGTTCAGGGAACTATAAAGGTTCGTGGGGCACATCATTTGCAGCACCACAAGTTTCAGGAGCTTTAGCATTGATATTATCGATAAATCCTTGTCTTTCTGCCGATGAGGCAGTAGATATCCTTCTTATGAATGCTGACAATAGCATCTACAATATATCAGAGAACCTCCAATATATAGGTCGAATAGGCATTGGTCGTCTTGATGTTGAAGCATCAGTTGCTGCTTCAGTTGAATCTGCAACAACATATTTAGAGGATATGGTAATTTCAGGTAATGAGACGATTGAAGATAACTATGCGATTCGCATTGTAAATAATGTGTATATACCCTCAGGTTCTCATATAAGCTTTAAAACTAGAAAAGGGGTAACAATCAATAGCAATTTTGAAGTTGCAGCTGGTGCTGAAGTAACTATTGATGTCAATGTGAATAACAATATCAATTGCAATTGATGCAAATAGTGGGTGACTAGATAATTACAATAGTTCGTTAATCTTTTAAGCGGCAATTGTGCCGTATAATATGAGTTCTTCTACGTTAAAAAGCAAATTATTAAGCTCAAATCTTCCAATAATGATGTGTATGTTGTGTTGAAATGTTGGCAACTCGGAGAGTTATCAATATTTCAACACAATTGTCCTTATAATGATCAGTCTTCTACAAGCAGAACTACCTTTTTTTGATAGGCTGCAAACTCCTGTTTCAGAACAATTAAATTATGAGGCCGCATTCTTTGACTGGCAGAATACATTATAATGTAGCTGCAAGAACTTTTAGCGGACCTCATTTGTAAAAGATCCTTAAGGAACTAGGGTATACCGCTTTTATACGGCTCCTCATTCTTCAATACATAATGTACACGATCAAGCAATTTGCAGGCTATCCTTACAATTGCTTTATTTGGTTTCATTCGTTTGCAAAAGTTAATATATCCTCCCCGGGGGATTGGGCCTTCGCGAGGGAATCATTATAGGCTACCTGATTCTGGCGGGACTTGATACAGAAACAGCCACAACCATCTCCTTCCTGAACCGCTTCTGGTTCATCTGCGGAGAACTGTTTATTTTTCTGCTTGCCACCCTGGTGAGGGTGGTGTCAAAAACACGGGCCTAGGCTAGATCTGCAATCTGTCATTGTCCTGTATATCCATCCACATGGCAAAGAAAAGTGATTGAAGACTGGAGATCACCAGGAAGATATAGATCAGCAGGACGCTGTTGGGAGTGACACTTCCGGCCACAAAAAGGTTCCTCAGAATCTCCACCAGGAAGGGTATGGAAGCAAGAGACAGGACAATGCCAAGCAAATAGAGCAGGAAGAGCGGGTGGAAGCCTCTCTTGAAATAGCGGGTCCATATCCTTCTGAAGAAAGCCCTGAAGAGCAAAATACTGATCAGGGGAATCACGCGCATCACCTTCATCTTGGAGTTCTCCCCGATCCGGTAGACCGGCTTGATCTCTACTTCACAGATGGTACGTATCCGATATTCAGTTTAACCAGCATATCATTGGGCATCCCGTAGCGCGGGTAGATCCCGGGCAGATCAATCTTCCTCGGTACCTGGAGCGAGATGGCTGTATAACCGGTCTGTGTATCAGAAACTCTCCAGTATCCCGAAGCCATCTTGGTCATGATGGATAGAATGGAATTTCCCAGGTAGCGGGTCCTTGGTATGACCAGCTTGGCACTCCTGTGAATCAGCCTGTTGCCCTTCACATAAGCGGCCGACCCATCTACCACCGGCATGCAAATGCTCTCAAGCTCTGCCGGGTCCATCTGTCCGTCCCCTGCCATCACGGCCGTGCAGTCCATATTGTTGTCCTTACACCACTTATATCCCCTGGCAATGGCTGCACCCACACCACAGTTCTTCAGGTGATTGATCAGGATGAGCCTGCTTTTTTCAGGATTACTGTTCACCAGTTCCGAAGGAACAAAATCTGCGATCTCCTTTTCATCACGCTCCTGCAGCACTATCTCAGCTTCGTTATAACGTGTTCTTTCCAATGGCCGGGGCCCGATCTGTTCGTTCCCAAACTCCGGCAATTCCTCTTTCATCCGGGCCTGCACCACCTCCGCGGTCCGATCGGACGACAGGTCATTCACCACAACGATCCTGTCCACAAAATCAGGCATGCTTGCAATGACCTCGTCTATCTGATTTTCTTCTTTGTAGGCTGGTACAACTACGGCTATTGTTTTATTATGCAGCATTGTTGGTGTTATTGAAGCTCAAAAATAGTATTAAAACTGGAAATAGATAAAGGGCTGCAGGTCGGACGACCATGACTGGTAGATCACAAAATCCATCAGCACGGTGATCAGAACCTTGACCCAGAGGGAAGTGCGGATAAAACGATTGAGCATATCCAGTTTCCATCGCTCCGGTACCCAGTGGGTAAAGTAACCCAGCGCCATCACCCCGAATACCAGCCGGTAACTCCAGATCACTTCCGGAATGATGCGGGCATTGAATTCATGCAGCACCTGGTGTATCAGCTGATTGGCCTTTTCCATGGATTCGGAGCGGAACCAGATCCTTGTAAAGGTGATAAAGACAAAGGTGTTGGCGATCTTCCATGTACGAGCGGCCCAGTGCCTGCTCTTTTCGTAGGGCGATACCTTTCTCCACAGTTTATAGACGATCAGTCCCAGTCCGTTGAGTCCACCCCAGATCACAAACTGCCAGCTGGCCCCGTGCCACAATCCCCCCAGCAACATGGTAATCATCAGGTTCACATCGGTCATAATCCGCCCTTTCCGGTTTCCCCCCAAGGGAATATAGAGGTAATCTTTTAGCCAGGTGGAAAGGGAGATGTGCCAGCGTTTCCAGAAGTTGCCCACAGAGGTGGCCTTATAGGGGGAGTTGAAGTTTTTTGGAAGCCGGAAGCCCAACAATAGGGCCACCCCGATGGCAATATCGGTATAACCGGAAAAATCCACATAAACCTGCAGGGAGTAGCCAAAGAGGGCGCTCAGGTTCTCGAAGCCTGAGAACCCGGTGGGATTGGCAAAAACACGGTCCACAAAATTCAGGGCAATATAGTCCCCTATACAATACTTCGTTAAACTTTAACATAAATGTCTGATATTCAATAAAATAAGTACTAAAATATTTGGTTAAGTCCCTGATAATCAGTAACTTAATAGATTAACCACAATCTATACAAAGTCATGATCACCAGGGAACAAAAACCTTATAAAGCACTCATTACCAACATGATAGACAAATTATCAAATATTAACCAATGGAGGAGGGTGTTTTTGATTGAAACACTCATCCTGTTTATGTCTATTCGTGGTCGGATTAACTTCTCTCAGCTTGAAAGGTACGGAGAATATACGGAGCAAAGATACCGCCAACAGTTTGAGAAGCCCTTTGATTTTCTAACCTTCAACAAAGAGCTCACCCTATCCCAGGGTAGTGGCCGGTATGTCATTGCATTTGATCCAAGTTTTGTGAACAAATCCGGAAAGCATACACCCGGCGTTGGCTACTTTTGGTCCGGTGTTGCTAGTCGGGCCAAATGGGGCCTGGAAATTGGGGGTCTGGCTGCCATTGATATTGACAACCATACCGCTTTCCATCTGGAAGCTATACAAACACTTAACGCCGATGATCAAAACCTTTCGGATTGGTATGCCGGAGTAATATCCGACAGAAAGGAGATCCTGGAAACCATATCCAAATACCTGGTTGCTGATGCCTGGTTCTCCAAGAAACCATTTACAGATCAGATTACCGAAGCAGGCATGCACCTTGTCAGCAGACTCAGAGATGATGCCGATCTGAGGTATCTCTATACGGGACCACAGACTGGTGGGAAAGGC
>JAOZQY010000231.1 GCA_029931975.1 Bacteroidales bacterium
TAAATATATGCGAAGCTACCAGCCTTTTAACGTGGATGGACTACAGAATAACTACCGTTACAAATGTCTGGCTTTCCAGCAATGGCGGAATCTATACCGTGCAGGAGAGCTGAATGATGTCCAGTCTGCCTTTTTTAAGCCCAGGGAGCCTGAGGCCCTATACAATCTTCTTTCTGATCCTTATGAAACTGTTAATCTTGCAAATAAACCAGAATATGGTGACGAGTTGACTGACATGAGGGTTTTGATGGAGGAATGGGTGAAGGGAATGCCCGATCTTAGCTTCTATCCCGAAAATATGCTGCGAAAGGAGGCCTTTGGAAACCCGGTTCTGTTTGGGGAACTACATAAAATGGATATTGCCAGTCTGATTGATATCGCCAACCTGGAACTTTTGCCTTTTGAGGAGGCACGCGATGCTATTGAATTTGCCCTGAATGCTGAAGATCCGGTGAAGATTTACTGGGGCCTGATTGTTTGCACTTCCTTTGGAAAGGAAGCAGCCGGATTCAAGAAACGGATTCATGACTTATGTGAACATGAGGATCTGCTGGTACGTACACGTGCAGCTGAGTTTCTGGGATTAACGGCTTTGGGGGACTCAGTTCCTGTTCTAACAGAGGCTCTGTACTCTAGTGTGGATGGGGTAGAGGCCCTGTTGATTCTGAATTCACTGGTGTTGCTGATGGATGGACCACATGCATACAGCTTTGTTATTGATTGGAGCGCGCTCTCCCCGGAGGTTCAAGAAGACCCACAAGTACAACGTCGTCTGGAGTATATCCTAAAGAAAACGGACCAGGTTGTTGCCGGAAGATAGACTCTGATGCAATCATTTGCATAAGATCAAATGATTGCATCAGTGTAGTTCTTTGGGAAACATGCCCACTTAACTATTTGCCTTAAAGGTAAGCGTATCTGATTCGAATATATCTTGACTCAGACCCATTTTCAGACTATGTCCGACTACAAAAATTCTGTACATTTGTGGATGGTTTTATTCGAGGAGTATTTGAAGGAGAACCTGGTGCTGATGGATGGTGCCATGGGTTCGCTGATTTATGAGAAAGGCATTTTTATTGATAAATGTTACGATGAACTTAACCTGTCCCGTCCCGAACTCATCCGGGACATCCACGAGGAGTATATCCGCGCGGGGGCCATGGTGATTGAGACCAATACCTACGGGGCCAACCGCTTCAAGTTAAAATCACATATGTTGAATGACCGCATTGAGGAGATTAACCTGAAAGGAGTGGAGCTGGCTCGGGAAGCAGCAGGTGATAACATATATGTGGCTGGATCCATGGGTCCCTCCGGGGTGGAAATGGAGCCTTTCGGGGATACAAGCCTGGAGGAAGTTTTCCAAGCTTATAAGGAGCAGACTGGTATTCTTTGCAAGGCCGGGGTCGATCTCTATATCCTGGAGACATTTCAGGATATCAGGGAGATGGAGCAGGCAATCAAAGCCATTAAAAGCGTTTGTACCCTGCCCGTGGTGGCCATGATGACTGTGGGGGAGGATGGGAAAACACGGTACGGGGTGGATGTGGAGGATATCATCCGCCGGCTGGATTCCAGTGAGGCCAGTGTGATTGGTCTGAATTGTACCGTTGGACCCAAGTCCATGCTCGATTTCATGGACCAAATATCCAGAATATCCACGAAGCCGGTCTCCATTATGCCCAATGCCGGGCGTCCTCAGTTTACAGATGGAAGGATGATCTATATGAGTACCCCGGAATATTTTTCGGTCTACACCAAGCGTTTCATCGATAAAGGGGTCCGGATGCTGGGAGGATGCTGTGGTACCACTCCTGAGCATATTGCCAAAATGGCCAATGCCCTGGCCATGAAACAGACCCGGATTCAGCATTCCATTAATATCGGGGTGAGGCCGGTGACCGAGGAAGCTCTGCCCGATCCGGTTCCTGCGGCTGAGAAATCGGGGCTTTCAAAGAAAATGACCCTGGGCGAACAGGTGGTACTGGTGGAAATGGTTCCTCCAAGGAGTACCGATATTACCAAACCCCTCGAAGGAGCCAGGCTCCTTAAGGAGAGCAAGGTGGATGCCATTAATATCCCCGATGGTCCAAGGGCTACAGCGCGAATGACCGGACTGGCGCTTTCAGTTCTGCTGCAGAACCATGTGGATATTGAAACGGTACTTCACTACACCTGCCGTGACCGAAACCTGCTGGGAATGCAGTCTGATCTACTGGGAGCCACCGCTATGGGCATCCGGAATATACTGGCCATCACAGGAGATCCGCCCATGATCGGTGATTATCCACAGGCCACCGCTGTATTCGATATTGATGCCATTGGTCTGGTGCACCTGATTGATAACCTGAACCATGGCATCGATGTAGGTGAGAAACGAATTGGTGATCCCACCTCTTTTTTTACTGGTGTGGGGGTGGACCCTAACAGTGTAAACCAGGAGAATGAATTACACCGCTTGCAATTGAAAAAAGAAGCGGGTGCCGAATATGTCATTACACAGCCTGTCTTTGATGTTGATTCCCTGAAGACCTTCCTTGACAAGGCAGATATGGACGGACTATACCTGGTTGCGGGGATTTGGCCCCTGGTAAGCCTGCGCAACGCCGAGTTTATGAAAAATGAGGTGCCCGGGGTAAAGGTACCCGATGGGGTCATTGAACGTATTGCAGCCTTTGATAACAAAGAGGATCAGTTGAAGGCCGGTATCGAGGTTGCACAGGAGATGGTGGACCAGGTGCTGGGTTTTGTGAGCGGGATCCAGGTGAGTGCCCCTTTTGGCAGGTACAAGCTGGCAGTGGAAGTGGCTGACGCAATTCTGGGAGCGAAGGCCTGATATTTCCTGAAATACTTATAACAATTGATTAATTTTTGGCATAAAGATGATCAGGTAGGTAAAAAAGGAGATGCCCGATGTAAAGGCCATTAACAAATTGCTCAATGCCCTGATTCGTATGGCCTGTCCTGATGAGATGCTGCGATCATAAATAATCAGCTGATTGGCAGCGCTTCTATATATTCCAATGGAGATGAAAATAGTGGAAAGGCCTGCTACGATGGTCCATTGCAAGAGATTTAACTTGACAAATAATCCGGCTGCAATAACTGCTATTATGAAGAGCAGTTGCAGGAGCAACCCTCCATCATCTATGGCGATTCTCTTAAATCCGATATTGTGACTGGCGCATTTTTTTACCATGGCCCATTCTGATTATGTGAC
>JAOZQY010000232.1 GCA_029931975.1 Bacteroidales bacterium
GTATGAGTAATGAATATATTGCATTGTTAATGTTCTCCACGTTGATGCTCATGCTGGTTACCGGTCAGCGCGTTTTTGGTGCAGTCGGGTTTGTTGCAGCCATCTCCGCCCTGTTTTTATGGGGAGGTGCTGGTGCAGGCGAGATGCCTTTTAACGCAAGTATCGGTCTTTTAAACTGGTATCCCCTGCTTACTCTGCCTTTGTTTATCTATATGGGATATATGCTGTCTGAGTCAGGAATCGCCGGTGACCTTTATCGCATGTTCCATGTATGGATGGGGCCACTTCCCGGCGGCTTGGCCCTGGGAACAATTGTCCTCATGGTTGCCATCTCCGCCATGAACGGACTGAGTGTTGCAGGCATGGCCATTGGTACCAGCATTGCATTACCGGAAATGCTTAAACGTAAATATGACAAGATCATGGTCACCGGTGTTATCCAGGCAGGCAGCTCCCTGGGCATCATGGTTCCTCCCAGCATTGTTCTGGTGCTCTATGGTATGATTGCCAGGCAACCGGTGAGTCAACTATGGCTGGCCGGTGTTTTTCCGGGTCTCCTTCTGGCAGGTCTGTTTGGGGGTTATATTGCCATTCGTTGCAAGCTGAATCCAGAGCTTGGACCACCACTGCCAGAGGAAGATCGTCAGATGCCCCGGAAAGAGAAGCTCAGGCTTCTTTACGCCGGCATACTGCCTTTGGCCATTATTTTTTCCGTAACCGGGCTTTTCATGATAGGTGTAACAAGCCTGGTGGAAAGTTCTGCGGTGGGAGCATCAGCTGCAACCATTGCTGCCCTGGCGAAAAAACGACTCACCCGGAAGGTATTGGACAACACCCTTCACATGACCTTGAGCGTTTCCTGTATGTTTATGTGGATTATCCTGGCAGCACTCTGTTTTGGTGCTGTCTTTGACGGTCTTGGTGCGGTCAAGGCCATTGAAATTTTGTTTTTGGAAAAATGGGGACTGGGTCCCTGGGAAGTGCTGATCATGATGCAGATTTCCTACATTTTGATGGGCATGTTTCTGGATGATACAGCCATGCTGGTTATTGTTGCACCGCTGTATATCCCTTTAATCATAAGCCTGGGGTTCAACCCGATCTGGTACGGGGTCCTTTATACCGTCACCTGCCAGATTGCCTATATGACACCTCCCTTTGGCTATAACCTGTTTCTGATGAAGGCCATGGCCCCTCCGGAGATCACTCTGGTGGACATTTATAAATCCATTGTACCCTTTGTGTTGCTGATGTGTTTTGGCCTGGCCCTTATCATGATGTTTCCCCAGATTGCACTTTGGCTGCCTGAATTCTATTATGGGAATTAAGGATCATATAAGGATAAAGCTGCAATGAAACCGCCAATGCCTCCGGCCATGGCCCTGTCAGCCGTGATTCCAGTGGCTGGATTGTCCTCCCGCATGCATAGATACAAGCCTTTGCTCAGTTTTGGAGACAAGCCCATGATCGAGATGGTGATCCAGCTTTTTCAGAGCTGTGGTATCTGGGATGTTCTGGTGGTCACCGGCCATAATCAGGAGCTTTTAAACCCCGTCATCCAAAAAACCGGGGCACGGGCTGTGTTTAACCCTGATTTTAAAACCGGTATGCTGGGCTCCATCCAAAAAGGGGTTGGACAGATTTCATCTAAAAGTCTTGGGTTTTTTCTGTTGCCTGTGGATATTCCGGCCATCAGGCCTGTCACTATCCAGACTCTTATATCTGCCTTTGAAAAATCAATTGAAAGCATCATTATTCCGGAATTTAACCATACTCCGGGTCATCCCCCCCTGATTCCGGCTCGGTTTATCCCCAAGATCATTTCAATGGGTTCTGATTCAAATCTGGGGGAATTTTTATTGTCCCAAAAGCATAACCTGGTCCGCCACCCTGTCCATGATAGGGGTATCCTGCTGGATGCAGATACTCCGGAAGACTATGAAGTCCTCACCCAAAAATATCAGCAGATGAATATTCCGGATAAAGAGGAATGCGACTCCATTATTCAATGGCTTCTTCCAGGGGAAACCACTATCCAGTCCCATCTTTTCTGTGTGGCAGAGACTGCCCTGAAACTGGCCCATGCCGTTGAAAAAGGGAGGGAAATACCAGACCCATCATCCAGAAAAATATGCCTGAACAAGGACCTCATACAGGCGGCTGCTCTGCTCCATGACATCAAACGAAAAGAAAAGAATCATGCCCAGGCTGGCAGTTAATTGCTCAAGACCCTGGGATTTCCCCAAGTCGCCGACATTGTTGCTGAACATATGACCATTCAGTCTGGAAATCTGATAGCAGAAAAGGAGATTGTTTATTTGGCAGATAAACTCTGCAACGGCGATCGCATGGAGCCTGATTATACCAAACGGTTTAAAGAAAAGATGGATCAGGCCCCGGACGCTGAAAATTTGATTTCCAGACGATATCAAGCAACCCAGCAGATACAGGCCGGCATCGAAGCCATTGCAGGCCAATCCATCCGCACTATTCTCCAATAAAGCGCCAGGGTAACTCTGGGATTATTTTTTCGGAAGCCTTATTACCAGCACTGGAATTTCACTATGCTTGACGACTTTAGTGGCTGTCCCACCAATGATGGCACCTATGAGGATATTATATCCGTAACTGCCCATCACAACCATGTCAGCATTTATTTTTTTAGAGGTGCTGAGAATTTCCTCAGTGGGTTCTCCCCTTGTAATCAGTATATTTTCAACCAGAAAGGAGCAGGAATCAATCTGAGAATTCATTTCCAGGCAGAAATCGTCAATGTTGGATTTTATTTTTTTGGTTAAATGATCAAGTTTTTCTGATTTAACCCTTTCCCATTCCTTCCGTCCCAGCATTCCTCTGATCTGGAATTCTACGGTATGATTCATATCTTCCATGACATAGAGAATCGTTATCATGGCATCGTAGCGCTCTGCAAGGTCTGCAGCATACTTAAAAGCATGCCTGGCACTCTCGGAAAGATCTGTTGCATAGAGTATTTTCTTTATTTTAGGAAGCATTTTCTCTCCTTATTTTAATTTATCATTTTGTCTGATGGACTGAAAATCAATTGTTTAGGTCAGCAATATAATTATATATTAATAGTTGTACCTGGTCAAATAGTTGTACCTGGTCAAAAAAAAATCGTCTGTATTTCCCTTGATAAGGCAAAACTTAGGGTGTGTTGTCTGGGGATGAAAATTTTGGTGTGCATCAAACAATGATC
>JAOZQY010000233.1 GCA_029931975.1 Bacteroidales bacterium
GTGAAACAGCCGGCCAGACAATCTTTCACACCCATATTCATTTAATTCCCAGAAGGGAAAATGATACTCCTTGTCCCAGGGGCGGTGTCAGGGGGGTTATCCCTGACAGAATGAATTATTGAACTATTCATATACAGATTCCAGTTTCAAATTGTATTCTTCCAGTTTTTTAAGATAGACTTGTTTTTTTTCTTTATATTTCAATGTATCCTGATTCAGATCCATGATGTTCTGGTTGTGTTCTTGGGCTTCCTTTGAAGTCATCTTATTTTTCTCATGTAAGATCAATTTATCCTGCCGTTCTTTGAGTAAAGAATAATACTCAAGCAGCTCTTTTCGAATGGTTTCAAGTTTTTTTGCTTCCTGTTCAAGCTCTGATGCTAAGGCCCCTTTGCTGGCGTTTTTTTTTCCAGATATTTGCTGGACATCCTTGTCAGCGCCCTTTTCAATCGAGACAACAGGTTGTGTTGTAATTTCATGGATGGTTTCAATACTTTTCCTTTGATCCATTGGCACCAGCAAATAATTATCCGTAATACAAAGAGTGCCGCTGCCATCATAATATTTATACAGCTCGGCATTGGCAAAGCCTGAAAAACTGGCAATGAGAAAGCATACCACCAGCAATGAGGGTCTCATGTTTTTCCTTTATTTTCTAATTTCTTTCCAGGAACTCATTTTGATCTTAAGACCTGGAATATTCACCTTTATGGGTTTCAAACCTCCAACCGGTGTTGTTATGAACAGGGTATCATCAGGACCTAAAACCGGCTTGGAACCAGGCCCGCCTTCAATGGGAATGGCAATAACAATATATGGGTTCTCCGGATCATCTGGATTGGGGATTGTATCATTTTCATCAAACAGTCCGTCTCCGTTCACGTCAAAAACAATATCAGTCGGTGCACAACCAGTGTTGTAATCCACTGCGTAAAGCCATGTTTTTCCACTGCCACTGCAGACATCCGGGTCTGGTATATAGGTTGTAAAAAATACGATTCCTCCGGTTACAAGGGGCTCTTCTATGACTCGTTCACTTCCCAGCAGGTTTGTGGGGCCATTGTAATCAAGCTGTCCGTTATAGAGTTTAATAACCCATGACTGATTTTCAGTGCATGTCCCGTCAATATAGCGGATCTCTTTTTCTTCAGTATCACCTTCTCCGGTGGTTACATTTCCAGTAACATATTTGGATTCCAGTTCCACAAGGTCCCCGCATACATTGGGATCATCTGGATCCGGCGTATCTTCTGTGAATGGATATAAATAACAGGATGGGGAATCCAGTGAATCCTTTAGTCCGAAAAAATACTGCTGGTTCATGGTTGTTTTGTCAGCTTGTGTTTTATAATAACCAGTTCCAAAATAAATCCATATGGGATAGGTTTCCGTTTCAGTTTTAATTCCATAGGCATAGGTGGCCTTCCCGCTGATTGGATTTATATTGGGAGTTGAATGGGCAGGGTTAAAATCAAACAAAGTGGATATTACAGGTGTCTCCATGTACCCAATGTCAAAAATCCGGTACATGGTCCCGTACAGATTCCCCACATAGATGGAATCTGAAATATAATCTCCTTCAAAGTCAGCAATCATGACCGGCGAAGCAACATCATTCAGCAATTCAGAATCAGATAATTTTATCCTGTTGGTATCGACACCATCCTTAAACCATAAAGGAGTTTTATCATTTGCAGTAATGCCATACAAATAGGCCTGTTTATTTTCCTGGTTGGTTAAAGAGTATCCTGAACCAAAGAAAACTCCCCAGATAGAATCTTCTGCCCCATCAGCCACTCTGTTAATACTAACATTGGACCAGGTTTCACCCAGTTGATTGTCATATTCATCTTCACCTTCTTCATCAATTGACCCATCTGAATCATTGTCTATTCCGTCCAGAAGATAAGTATAATTGGTATCTCTGAATTCCCATAAATACTGTCCTGGGTTATCAGTTTCATTAAATGTTCCAGAGGTAATATCCAGAGCAAAGTATGCATCTCCTCCCTCGCGCTCACCGCAGACAAGAATAGTTTTCCAGGCTGAACCATCATAAATATCTGCTACCTGGGGGGAGCCGTCAACAAAGTATTGATGACAATAATCACTGCCGCACATATTGAATTCCGGCTCATCAGCCCTGTCCAGTTTTTCCTGGAGATTAAGGGGGACAAAAGCCCATTTCTCTTCTCCGGTTTCAAGGGAAAAAGCGTGGAGAGCTCCATCATTTGCACCGATATAGACCATTGGGTCACGCTCCGGCTTAAAAGAATCATATCCATCAAAACTGTAATAAAAAGAAGGGTCTCCTACTATGATCGGAATTGAATTAATAAAGTCTCCCAAAGGTTTGCAGAAATAATCATCACTGGAGGGATCAAAATAATTATCATTGGCCAGGTTAAGGCTTAAATATTTAATAACGCTGGTATCATCAAGGGGATCAATTGTATAAATATTTCTTGTAAAGGGAAGTTCCTCCGTTGCACTCCAGAGTACATTGGTCCATTCTCCAGTATCAGGATCAGGGGTTAAAGCCTCAAGTTCACCTGACCAGTCCGCTGCATTGAACCTTGCCACAATCACTATATTTCCCTGGTCAACGGAAGTTGTAGGCGCAGGGGCAGATCCATGAAAAACAACCGCTTTGATATTTTCCGTAATGGTTGAAAGGGTGTTAACCAGCTCCTCTCTGTTGTTTGCAAGAAATGGCTGTCCAACCCCGTCTACCTCATTATGCATTGCATATAAATCTGAAGAGGCATCTCCCCGTTCATTGCTTATTTTTGCCATTTCCTCAATCTGAACTGCATCGTCAATCCCAAACCCAACCGCTATGGGACTTACATTAATATCGCATAAAGCATTTGTTTCTGCTGCAACCTCTGCTACAGTTCCATTGCCAAGCCCATCAGTGATATCTATCAAAAACATTGGCTGGCAATCAACTATATTATATGGTTCTCCAGCCCCGTCCTGATCATTTTTATTGCCGGAAAAATATTCTGTTGCCGCTTTTATGGAATGGTCAAAGGGCGTTCCATAATGGGAAATGGTATCTGTAATAGCTGCCTGGAGTGCCTCCTGCTGTGTATCATCATTAAATCTGCATCCCACATGAATTTTTGTGTAATCAATATCTGAAGTATAACCATTATCTGTCTTGCCACTCCAGGTTCCAAAGCCCCATGAAATACTTCGATCCTTTAC
>JAOZQY010000089.1 GCA_029931975.1 Bacteroidales bacterium
TTCGAACTAGTGGTAAAATCACTTATATAGTGGGATTTACATCTCAATAATCTGCTCCCGATCGGGTCCTACTGAGACATATTTCACAGGTACCTTCAGCTCTTTTTCCAGGAAGGTAATGTAATCCTTCAGCTCTTGGGGGAACTGTTCTTTGGAACGAACTTCGGTAAGGTCGGTGTTCCAGCCCTGCATCTCGGTAAATACAGGCTTCACCTCTGCATCCAGTTCAAAGGGCATATGGTCGGTCAATTCGCCATTTATAGAATAGGCAGTGGCCACCCTGATGGTATCAAAGGTGTCAAGAACATCGGTTTTGGTCATGATCAGCTGGGTGACTCCATTGAGCATCAGACTATACTTTAGTGCAACAAGATCAAGCCAGCCACATCTGCGGGGCCTGCCTGTTGTGGAACCAAATTCTTTTCCAATATTCCTCAGTTTTTCACCGTCCTCATCCTCAAGTTCGGAAGGAAAGGGTCCGCTTCCAACCCGGGTGCAGTAAGCTTTAAAAATACCATATACCTCACCAATAGCAGTGGGGGCAACACCCATGCCTGTACAGGCACCCGCGCAGATGGTATTGGATGAAGTTACAAAGGGATAGGATCCAAAGTCAATATCAAGCAATGTGCCCTGCGCACCTTCGGCCAGGATGCTCTTTCCCTCTTCCAGGAAGCGGTAGATCTCATACTCGGTGTCGACCCGTGTAAATTTTCTAATCACTTCGATGGCTTCAAAGAATTTCGCCTCCTCATCCAGGTTGTATTTATAGTCGTATTGCTTCAGTAAATGCTGGTGCTTGGTTTTCAGGGCTTCATATTTTTCCCTGAAGTTGAGGTCAATATCTCCCACCCTCAGGCCATTGCGCCCTGTTTTATCCATGTAAGTGGGCCCGATACCCTTCAGGGTGGAGCCGATTTTAGACTTGCCCTTGGCTGCTTCGGAAGCCGCGTCCAGGATTCTGTGTGTGGGCAGAATCAGGTGGGCCTTTTTGGATATCCATAGGTTAAGGGTCAGATCAATACCCATCTCTTCCAGCGATTCAATTTCGCGCTTGAAGATAACTGGATCCAGAACTACGCCATTGGCAATAATATTAAGTTTATCTTCCCTGAAAATCCCTGAAGGGATGTTATGAAGGATATGCTTGATATTGTTGAATTCCAGTGTATGTCCGGCATTTGGACCTCCCTGGAAGCGTGTGATGACGTCGTAGCGAGGTGTCAGTACATCCACAATTTTACCTTTTCCTTCATCTCCCCACTGGAGACCTAAGAGCACATCAATTTTCATAAATATCGAGATTTTTTTTGCACAAATCAGACCGGATAGCCGGTATTTAAGTCTGGTGTTAAAAATAAGAAAAAAACCGGTATCTACTTGTTTCCGTCCTGTTGATTCTTATTCCGTCCGTAGATATATAGGGAGTGATGACTGGGAGTGAAATTATTGAGCTCGCAGGCGGTCTTGATAATCTCCTGGATTCTGGGGTCGCAGAATTCGATCACAGTGCCCGAATCCATGTTGATCAGGTGATCGTGCTGCATGCAGTGGAAAGATTTTTCAAACTGGGCAATATTCTTTCCGAACTGGTGCTTTACAACCAGGCTGCAGTCGAGCAATAACTCAATGGTATTGTAAAGTGTGGCCCTGCTGACCCTGTAGTTTTTGTTCTTCATAAAGATATAGAGCGATTCAATATCGAAGTGGCCATCCCGGGAGTAAATCTCATCCAGAATAGCATAGCGCTCAGGTGTTTTTCGGTGCCCCTTCTTTTCCAGGTAATCAGTGAAGATTTGCTTTACAGTGTTTTTGGTCTCCTCTTGCACCATAATTAGTCTAAGTAAAAATTAGACTGCAAGATAATAATAATTTTAATTTAGAACAGATAAAGGGTGGGGATTTCACTCAGTCACATCAACACGGTGGACCGCTTCCACACCACGTAATTTCATCAAATTAAGTATTAGATTATTAAGGTCATTGGTATTGTGAACATAGAGGTCGATGGTCCCATTAAATATGCCGTCATGCCCATGCAGGTTGATGGTACGCATACTTATATTTAATTCTTTGGTTATGGTGTTGGTGATGGTGTTATAGACCCCGAAGCGGTCCCAACCGTTTAACTGGATTCTTGCCAGGTAGGAGAGTACTTTGTGTTGGGTCCATTTGGCAGCTACTAATTTATCTCCCTGACTCGACATGATTTTAACCGCAATGTTGCAGTCTGTCCGGTGAACCAGTACGGTGCCATCTTCCTGCCGTACGGCGACAACTTCGTCGCCGGGAATGGGGCTGCAGCATTTTGCCAGGTAGTAGGTATTATGTTTATTGCCTACATGCTCCCTGAGTATCATGGTACCCCTGGAATCATACTCCTCTTTTGACTCTGATTTTTTTGTGACCCTGCCCACCGAGAGGTCCCAAACCCTGACCCATTTGTTTTTTGTGTTTTTACTGAGCACTTCTTTCAGGTCATCCAGTATGATGATCCCGCTTCCAATTTTCGAATATAGTTCATCCTTGTGGGTAGAGTCGTAGGCAGGTACCAGCTTCTTCAGTATTCTGGAACTGGGTGTCAGGTTAAGCTCTTTTAGTTTGTCTATCAGGATTTGTTTTCCCACCTCAGTTCGGTTCTTGGTCTCAGCTTTCAATGCATTTTTAATAGCTGTCTTTGCTTTGACCGTTGTAACGAACTGGTACCACTCCATGGTAGGTTTCTGTACATCCGATGATAGTATTTCCACCTGGTCTCCACTACTCAGAGTATGACTGAGAGGAACGAGTCTGTGGTTAATTTTGGCGCCGATGGCCTTGTTTCCTATCTCAGTGTGGATTTCGTAAGCGAAATCCAGCGCTGTAGCGTCTTTTGGAAGTGTAATAATATGCCCCTTGGGAGTGAAAACCATAATCTCGGAAGAGAATAGGTTCAGCTTAAAATCGTCCAGGAACTCAAGTGCATCTCCGGAGGGGGTTTCCAGTGTTTCCCTGATACGTTTGATCCATTTATCCAGTTCCGATTCGGGGGAGGTTTTGTCCTTATATTTCCAGTGTGCAGCAAATCCCCGCTCAGCAATCTCATTCATCCTGTTGGAACGGATCTGCACCTCCATCCATTTCCCGTGGGGTCCCATAACCGTGGTATGAAGGGCCTCGTATCCATTGGCCTTGGGAGTGGATACCCAGTCACGGATTCGTTCCGGCTTGGGCGGATAAATATCTGTGATAATGGAATATATGTTCCAGCACTGGGTTTTTTCGGCAATCTCCTCCCGGGGTGTAAAAACGATTCTGATGGCAAAAAGATCGTAAATTTCCTCAAAGGAGATATCTTTCTGATGCATCTTCTGCCAGATGGAATAAATGGATTTGGGCCTTCCCGAAATATCGAATTTGAATCCGTTGTTAGCCAAGGCATCGATAATTGGAAGAGAGAAATGATTGATCAGGTGAAGGCGACGCTCCTCTGACAGCAGGATTTTCTCTGATATCTCGTTGTATACTTCTGGATACCTGTACTTGAGGCTAAGGTCTTCCAGTTCGGATTTGACCCTGTAGAGACCAAGTCTGTGAGCGAGTGGAGCATAGAGGTAGATTGTTTCACCTGCAATCTTAATCTGCTTATTGCGAGGAAGGGAACCAAGGGTCCTCATATTATGAAGACGGTCGGCCAGTTTCACAAAGATCACCCTTACGTCATCGGAAAGAGTAAGCAGCATTTTACGAAAGTTCTCTGCCTGCAAGGAGTTGGATTCCTTATTAAACACCCCGGATATTTTTGTGAGCCCGTCCACAATGGTGGCAATCTTTTTTCCAAAAGCATTCTCTATATCCTCAATGGTCAGATCGGTATCTTCCACCACATCGTGCAGGATGGCCGATACGGTACTTGTAACTCCAAGGCCGATTTCCTCACTCACAATAACTGCAACTTTAAGTGGGTGAATAATATAGGGCTCTCCGGATTTCCTACGGGTACCCCTATGGGCCTCGTTGGCCATCTTAAAAGCTTTTCTGATCAGCTTGTCATCCTTTGCCGTTTTACAATAGGAACAATTTGCAATAAGCTTTTCGAGCAGGTTATTGACTGTTTGTTCTTCTGTGATTACCTTTTCTGCCATATCTTGTCTCCTGTCCGACCGGACCTTCCCTACAAAATTAATGTTTTAGAAGAAAGAGAGGCTATCGGGCAATTATTTTTTGGGATCAGGGATATAATACGGTCACATTTCCAGTAAAGGTTCTGAAAAGACCAGTGTAATCGGTGTATTGAATATAGTAAACATAGATCGCTTCATTTACAAACTCGCCATTCTGGTAACGGCCATCCCAACCTTCTCCGGGATCGGTAGTCTCAAACATTTTACGGCCCCCTCTGTCCATCACCATCATCACATACTTCCTGGGAGCAAAATCTATCTGAGGTTTGAATTCAAAGTTCATATCATTACTTCCCGGGGTAAAAGCACTTGGGATTTGCATATGAGTTTCCACAGTTGCAGCAGTAATATTGGAGTAACTGTTCCCTTCCACCCCTTCTCCATTGGCTTTTCCAAGCGCCATCACCCTGTAGTTGATCTCTCCGGCCTGATACCCGTTTATCAGCGAAACGATGGGTTCCTGCCACTGGGTGGTAAGAGGTCCTACGGATCCAACAACGGAAAAGGTACCTGAGCCGGTCCTTCGCTGGACGATGTAGAGATCAAGCCCAGGTTCATAGGTTTCGTACGGGGTCCAGTTAAGGCTAATCATCTGGTCATGTATCTCATTCACCAGCAGAATGTTGTTTCCCGTATTGGACTCAGAAATCACCAGGGGTGTGGCGCACTGAGCAGGCTGGAAAACTGATTGTATCAGGTACTGATAACTGAGACTGCCCGTTGGAAACTGGTCCAGTACCACCTGTGAGGATTCGCTTACGTTCCAGCGGGTTTCCACCTCGGTAAAAGGAGTATTTGGATTGCCTCTTCGAAGTATTCTGAAACTGGTCACTGGTCCTGCGATATCTGCTGAAAATCGCAGCTCGGCAGTATTTTGGTCCACAACTGAGACCTGGTCAATGCTCAGGTAGGAGGGTGCTTCCGGGAAGGTTGTGGCAACGGTGTCAATAGCGGACAGGGAAACGATTCCGCTGGTATGAACTGTCTCAATATAATAACAATACTGCGAAGCAACATCAACTTCATTCTGCGTAAAGGATGTGGTGGAAGCCTGAACAAATTTAAGGAGCTCAAGCGGACCTCCTGTATGGCCCCCAAAGATTTTGTAGCCGGATATCTGTCCTTCCCAACCCTCATAAGCTGTCCAATGAAGAATGTTGGATTGAGTGCAGAGATCAAATTCTACCGAAAGGTCCACGGCCCGGTGAACATTCTGGCCGAAAACGCTCTCATTACTGGGGTCAGCATTATCCTCGGCAGTTACTGCATAGGCCAGGTTTCTTAGGCCGCTATTTGTGTGTTTACATTCCAATTGATTGGGAGAGACTCCGAAAAGTTTCACAAAGGAACCCCCATCATTCATCTTATAAACGTTATAGACCGCAATGTTGGTATCTGTACTGGGCATCCATTGAATGAGAACCGCGTTATCGGAATGATCTACAGTAACCCTGATAATGTCGGGAATATCTGGAAGTTCCTGGGCATTTATGCTGACAGGAAGCACAAGCAGGATCCCCAGCAGCATTAGCTTGAAAATGCGATCCGGATATTTATTATAGATTGACATCGTTTCAATTAAACGTATTTCCCTGATCAATATTTCAGGCATCCTCATACAAAGATAATAGTTCTAAATTGAGCAATCCTTATTGTACTGCAGGCTAAAATGTTAATTTTGTCAATCTATGTCCGAAAGTAGCTTCATAAAGAGGGTTAATAATTTTAGGATCAGATACTTATCCAGGCATCATTTTCTTTGTATTCTCTCTGCTTTTGTTGGCCTTGCAGCAGGTCTTGCAGCTGTAATAATCAAGAACATGGTTCACTATATACATGTGACCCTTCAAAATGGTTTTCAGGGCGACCATACCAGGTATCTCATCTTCGTCCTTCCGGTCATTGGAATAGCTCTGACCGTGATTTTTATCAAGTACATCAATAAACGTCCTGTGAGTCATGGTATTCCCGGTGTGCTTTTCGCCATATCAAAAAATAACGGCATCATCCGGACTCATAATCTCTTCTCAAGTGTTATCACAAGTGCGCTGACAGTTGGTTTTGGCGGATCGGTGGGACTGGAGGGTCCGACTGTGGCAACCGGAGGTGCTGTTGGCTCCTATATTGGAAGGGTAATGAAGCTGAACTACAAGGAGGTGACACTCCTTATTTCGTGTGCAAGTGCCGGAGCCCTTTCGGCCATCTTCAAGGCGCCCATTGCAGGAATAGTTTTTGCGCTGGAAGTGATAATGCTTGATCTGACCATGTGGGCGGTAATCCCCCTGCTGATTGCGTCAGCCACTGCGGCGCTTACTTCTTATCTCTTTCTTGGACAGAACGTTCTCTACCAGTTTACTCTTACCGAGGAATTCGATATGGGCCAGATTCACTGGTACCTTTTGCTGGGTGTTGTGGTTGGTTTGATATCGGTGTATTTCACCAAGAGCTATATACGTATCACCGAAATATTTGAGAAATTTGAGAGTCCATGGAAGCGCATCCTGGTGGCCGGTGGATTGCTGGGTGTGATGATTCTGATTTTCCCTCCCCTCTATGGAGAAGGCTACGAGGTGGTGAACCAGGAGCTTCATGGGGAATTTTATCATCTTTTTGAAAATAGCTTTTTTGAAGGATGGCACCAGAGTTTTGCATTGCTTGTGGTGTATATGTTGCTTGTCATTGGATTAAAGGTGGTCGCTACCACACTTACTTTTTCTGCAGGAGGTATAGGGGGAATTTTTGCCCCGACACTGTTTATGGGAGCTAATTCCGGCTTGCTTTTTGGCCTGGTGCTGAATCAACTGGGTGTGGATGTGTCGGTAAGTACGATGGCCCTGGTGGGGATGGCCGGGATGATAGCCGGTGTGGTGCATGCACCACTGACTGCCATCTTCCTGATTGCTGAGATTACCGGGGGATATGAGCTCTTTTTACCCCTGATGCTGGCATCCACCATCTCCTACGGCACCACACGCTACTTTGTGAAGAACTCTGTTTATACAGTACAGCTTGCCAAGAGGGGCGAACTGATGACCCATCATAAGGACCGCAATATTCTTTTGATGATGAAGATTTCAGATCTTATCGAAACCAACTTTATAACAGTCCGTTCAGACCAGACACTCAGGGACCTGGTTCAGGTGATAACCAATTCAAGCCGGAATATATATCCGGTAGTGGATGAGCAGAACTATCTGAAGGGAATCGTTAAACTGGATGATATCCGCCATATCATGTTTAACCAGGAGATGTATGATATAACCAAGATCAGCGATCTGATGATCACCCCCGAGTGGACCATCGAGACCACCGACCAGATGGAAGAAGTAGCCCGTCAGTTTTCCGAAAGCGGCCGCTACAATATTCCGGTTCTCCAGAATGGAAAGTACCTGGGGTTTGTCTCCCGGGCCCGCGTCTTCTCTTCCTACAGGGAAATGTTGAAGCATTTTTCAGACGACTAAACAAGCCCGATTTTAAAATAATTCTAAAGTATTATTTAAGTATGTTTGTGTGGATCACAAACCAAGAAATTATGCCAAGTTTTGTAATTACTGAGAAATGCGATGGCTGTAAGGCGCAGGACCGTACAGCCTGTCAGTATATATGTCCAAACGACCTGATGGTTCTTGATACAACAAGCAATAAGGCTTATAACCGGGCTGTGGATATGTGCTGGGAGTGCTACAGCTGTGTGAAGATTTGTCCCACACAGGCCATAGAAATCAGGGGCTATGCTGATTTTATGCCTCTGGGAGGGGTGGTTCAACCTTTAAGGAGCACGGACTCCATCATGTGGGCGGTCAGGTTCCGGAATAAAATGGTGAAGCGCTTCAAATTTCCCATTCGCACAACACCGGAAGGATCCATCGAACCCGATGCGGGTTTTTCAACGGGCACAGATGACTTAAAATCAACTGTGTTGAGAACCGAACCCGATTCACTTTAATAATAAAGTAAGAGAAATGAACCTAGATAATTTTGAAACGGTTGTCGTGGAGACCGATCTGTTAATTCTTGGTGGCGGTATGGCGGCTTGTGGAGCAGCTTTTGAGGCTGCTCACTGGGCAAAAAAACATGGGCTGCGTGTATGTCTTGTGGATAAGGCATCCATGGAACGCAGTGGCGCAGTGGCCATGGGCTTATCGGCCATTAATCTCTACCTGGGAGTGAGCAAGGGAAACAACACGGTGGATGAGTATGTGAATTATGTGAAGAACGACCTGATGGGGATTGCCCGAAAGGATCTTGTGGCCAATATTGCCCGCCACGTGGATTCCTCGGTGCATCTTTTTGAGAAGTGGGGACTTCCTATCTGGAAGGATGATGAAGGCAATTATGTAAATGAAGGGCGCTGGCAGATTATGATCCATGGCGAATCCTATAAAAATATTGTTTCAGAGGCGGCAAAGAATGCACTCAAAGAGTTGGGCGAGAACGGTAGCTATTATGAGCGGATCTTTATTATCGAACCGGTAATGATTGGGGATCGCTGTGTGGGAGCTATGGGTTTTAGTGTCCGGGAGAATAAGTTTTACGTGTTCAAGGCTAAGGCAGTACTTGACTCCATGGGTGGTGCAGTGCATGTCTTTCGTCCGCGTTCGGTAGGGGAGGGACTGGGAAGATCCTGGTATCCACCCTTTAACAGCGGTGCCAGTACCTATTTCACTCTGAAGGCTGGTGCGGAAATGACCTGTCAGGAAGTGCGTTTTGTACCTGTACGCTTTAAGGACTCTTATGGTCCGGTGGGTGCCTGGTTTCTGCTCTTCAAATCTAAGGCCACAAATGCAAAGGGGGAGGATTATATGGAGACACGGGCCGCTGAACTGGAGAAATGGGCGCCCTATGGTGCGTCCAAACCAACTCCTGCCAATCTACGAAATTATTTGATGCTTCTGGAACTTGAAGCGGGGAACGGACCCATCTATATGAGAACCGATGAGGCCATTCAGAAACTGGTTGCAGAGATTCCTGACGAGAAAGAGGCCAGGCGTAAGATGAAGGAGCTCGAATCAGAAGCCTGGGAGGATTTTCTTGATATGACAGTGAGTCAGGCCCTCAACTGGGCCTCTCATAATATTATGCCGGAGGAGAGTCCTTCGGAAATTTCTGCCTGTGAACCTTATTTTATTAGCTCCCACTCTGGTGCTTCCGGAGCATGGGTCAGTGGCCCTGTCGATCTTGCACCCGGTGAACATCACTGGGGCTATGACAACATGACCACAACAAAGGGCCTCTTTGCAGCCGGGGATGCCTCGGGAGCCTCTTCTCATAAGTTCTCCTCCGGATCCTTTACCGAGGGGCGAATTGCCGGGAAGGCTGCCATAGCTTTTTGTATGGATCATCCGGATGCTATCAAAATCAGCGATGAACAAATAGCGGCTATGAAAGAGAAGGCCCTGATGCCCCTGAAAATCTTCGAGGAGCATAGCGGATACACTAACGATGTGGATGTGAACCCCAATTATATTAAGCCCAAAATGTTTATGTTCCGTCTGCAGAAGATCATGGATGAGTATGCCGGGGGCGCTTCAGTGGGCTTTAAGACTTCGGATGCTTTGCTTACAAAGGGACTGGAATATTTACAGTTTATGAAGGAGGATGCAGAAAAACTGGCAGCAGGAGATCTGAATGAACTGATGCGCTGCTGGGAGAATGTACACAGGATGTGGCAGGCCGAGTCTCATATTCGGACCGTTCTGTTCCGGGAGGAGACCCGCTGGCCGGGATACTACTTCCGTACCGATTACCCTGAGATGAAGGAGGACTGGGAGGCCTTTGCCAATTGCCGCTGGGATCCGGAAACTGGTGAATGGGAGATGATTAAGCGCGAACTACTTTAGATATTAAAGCTTTGACTTCACAGACTATAATCATAGGGGGAGGAATCAGCGGAATCACTGCTGCAGTGGAACTGGCCGAAGCGGGCAAGCAGGTGGTGCTGATTGAGAAGGAAAACTATCTGGGTGGAAATGTCTCCCGCTTCAACAACTACTTTCCCAAACTTTGTCCACCATCGTGCGGACTGGAGATTAACTACCGGCGAATCCGTTCCAATCCTCGTATTTCTTTCTATACCGGTGCCAGTGTAAGATCTGTCTATGGAACAAATGGCGATTACCGGGTAACAATTGATCTGAAACCGCGCTTGATAAATAATAATTGTACTTCCTGTGGACTGTGTGCAGAGGTCTGTCCCGAAGAACGGCCAGCCAAACTGGGAAGAACAGCAGGAGAGAAGGCTGCCTATATAAATAGCGGATTGGCCTTTCCCATGAAATATGTTATTGATCCTGAAGTTTGTAAAAGAGAGGACTGTGGGAAGTGCCTGGAGGTTTGTGATTACGATGCCATTCAGCTAAATGCTTCCACAGCAGAGCTGGAAATTCAGGCCGGAAAGATTATTGTGGCCACCGGGTGGATCCTCTACGATGCAGCAAATATTGAAGAATATCATTATAAAGAAGAGCCGGATGTGGTCACAAACCAGGAATTTGAACGAATGCTGGCCGCAGCTACCCGGGAAGGTGAAAAACTCACCCGGCCCTCTGATGAAAAAGTTCCTGGCCGCATTGCATTTATTCAGTGTGCGGGTTCCAGGGATGTGAATCATCTGCCCTACTGTTCTGCTGTCTGTTGTTCTACCTCACTGAAGCATGCTCTGACTCTTTCAGAACACTATCCGGAGAGTAAATCCGAGATATTTTATATCGACCTGCGCCTGGCAGGCCGAAACGAAAACTTACTGAACAGGGCTGAATCTACTGAGCAAATTACACTGACCAAGGGAAAGGTTGGAAGGGTAAAGCCTGCAGAGGATGGGAAAAGTTTGCTCCTGGAAGTGGAGGATATAACAGGTGCTACCAGGCGCCAGGTTAGCTTTGATATGGTGGTTCTGGCCATGGGACTGACCCCGGTTCCCCTTGCAGCGGACCTGCAGGTGAATGAATATGGCTTTTATCTGCCCGACCAGGTGTCCGGACTGATCCCCACAGCCACCTGCAAGCGACCCATGGATGTATCATCGTCGGTGAAGGATGCTACCGCATCGGCACTAAAAGCGATGCAGAGATGATTGAAGCAGGAAAAAAGCATATGGGCCTTGCGCTATGTACAGGCTGTAGCATAGGCAGCTGCATCGATGCGGATAACTTGATGGATGCTTCAATCGGGATGAGCCCCGGAATTAGCTTCATAAAGCATGAATCGCTTTGTTCGGAAACAGGCCTGGCAGTCTTGAAGAATCTGGTCATTGAAAACAAGGTGGATCACCTGGCCATTGCTGCATGCTCACCCAGGGTGAAGAGCAAGGAGTTTGAAATGGAAGGGGTTCATGTGGAGCGGATCAATCTGCGTGAGCAGGTGGCCTGGGTGATGGAGCCTGGCCAGGAGGATACCCAGATGTGTGCAGAGGATCAGACCAGGATGGTTCTGGCAAAGCTCTCTGCCATCAAAGAAAATACGCCCTATATTCCCCAGGATCTCTCTTTTGATATTCTTGTGGTGGGAGGTGGTATTGCCGGACTTAACGCGGCACTGGAGGGCGCAAGGGCAGGTTACCGGGTTCATTTGCTTGAGCGTTCGGGCCGACTGGGTGGATATGCGGGAAGGATTTATAAGATGCTCCCGGACGCTGATAATAAAACATTAAAAGAACCCGATCTTCTAACGCTGGTAAACAAAGTGCTGAAACACCCCGGCATTGAAGTTCACCTGGAAAGCACCATTGAATCGATTTCAGGTGAGCCCGGAAATTTCAACGTGGCCATCAATAATAAATCTCCAGGTGAAATAAAGGTTGGTGCGGTGGTAACAGCAACTGGCTGGAAGCCCTACAACACTGAAAAGCTTGCTCATCTGGGATATGCTTCTTCCAGGGTCAAAACATTGGAGGAGTTTGAACAGTTTGTTCAGCATGAACCAGTGCCTGATCGCGTGCTG
>JAOZQY010000234.1 GCA_029931975.1 Bacteroidales bacterium
CTCTTTAACCAGATAAGCAGCATTTACAGTCACAACTCCACACCAAAAGCCTGCAGCAATGCAAAAGAACTCATTACCCGTGCATACCAGTGACCACATTCATATTCGTCAAATGGATTACGCACCTTTCCATCATATCTTTGTCGTACAGCCCTAACGATTTCAAGACTTTTTCTCTTCTCACCCATCATGGCCAGGTGGCCGGCAACCTGGTATTCAATCCCTGTCCAGACTTCTTCTGAGTACGGAAAAGGGAGAGTAGGTTTGTGGCCTTTAGGCCAGGTACACAGCAATAGACCACTATCTTCATTGAGTGCATATGTGGGCCGCTGAGGGTTGATATGATTATGGAAATTTCGACAAAAATTATAATTATAAACTGCAAGAAGATGGCTTTTAACCTTCCCCGAATCAAGTATTTCACCTAAACCACAAACTTCTGCCATCCATGCACCAAGAACACCATCAGCCATGCAGCCTTCTCCATACTGATATTTAGGGCCCTCTTTAAGAAGCAGAGCCTGAGCCTCCTCACTTTTATATAAACTTTCCCCTCCGGTAAGAGCAATAAGTTCCTGAGGAGAACCGGCACGCAATCTTTCTGTTTGAACTTTTTGAATAAAATATTCACCATTAAATAGTTCGGTCTCCATTGCATTACGGCCAGCTTTATAGAGGGAGTTAAAAAGCCTATCTGATTCACCTAAAATTTTGGCTATTTTAGAGGCTGCCTTAAGTGCACCCAGGTAGAAACTTGTACACATACCATCCGGGCCCCAGAACTCAATATCGTAGGTATTATGATGAGGCTCAACAAGCAGGCCTAAATGATCTGGATCCCAGGTTTCTATACAATAATAAAGACTTTGTTTGACTTTAGGCCAGATCTTACGCAGCCAATTATTGTCACCACTGATCTTCCATTCCCGGTGGACTTTCATTATACCTCCAAGCTGACCATCAGCAGCCGCATATTGCTCATGATCAGTTGGACGTATTGGCAGAAAGGCACGAAAATTTTGGTGCCCCCGTTCATCCTGACATTCATTAAACTCTGTCTGCCTTAACCCGCGTTCCAGATCCGGAAATAGATGCGGCAGAGCCTGGGCATAATTCCAGACATGGGTGCAGCTTCCATCACAGCATCCAATGTCATCACAGCAGCCTTCCCAGCTCCAGAGCCTGCCGTCTGTTTGCCGTAGTACCGTTGGGCTTTTTAGAATGGATAAATTTGCAGATACTGCTTCAAGCACCTCCGGAGGCAGTTGTTTGGAAAATAAATCATTTCGAAATTGATCTGATACCTTTCGTAGACGTTCCATATTTTCATGTTCCCATCTGCTTAGTTCATAAATGTCTTTGTAAGCACCTGCATACCAGGGGCGGTAAAAGGCTTCAGGGTTCTTTTCTTCCGATGGCTTCTCTCCGCCAATAAACAGATTGCTGTATGGTACGTACCATGTAAGCAGCAATTTAATTGTCTTTGTTTCTCCTGCTTCCATCTGGAAAGGAATGGTAAGGCTGCCGCCAGGGCTTGGCTCACCACTTTCAAATGGTTGATTCTCGGGAGTCTTTCCAGAAGCAATATCCCTCCATAGTACCGACTGGTGGTCAAACCATCCCCCACGAAACCACCTGCAATTAACCTTTGCCTCTTCCAAAGCTATAACTGCAAAATCCCCTTGACGTGATGATAATCCACTGCCTTTAGGCTGATGAAAAATAAACCCGTTTTTGGTTTGTAATGTAGCATGATCTGATAATGATGGAGAGCATGTATCACAGCAGCAGCTTTTCTCCTGCTGCTGTTTCATGAAGTTTTCCGCAGCAAAGGTAAAGACTGCATCTATAGATTTGGATGTTTTATTATTAAAAGTATATTCCAGGACAGCCATGGGTAAGCTGGAATCATCGTCATGACCTGGATAAAATGGACTCCACCCGGTCAGTGTTGCCTCCAGGGGCATTTCCGAATCAGAAAGGGAGACGCTGGCAAAGGGAAATTGAGATTCAAATTGGCAGTCACGAAAATAAGGGTATCCAAAAGTTGTGTTCCTTCCTCCACCACCCGAACCATTAAACGTTTCTCCCCATGGGAACATTACTTTCCAATCTGGAGTTTTCCCCTGAAGAATCTTTGCCTTCCATATATCATTCTGCCTTACACTAATTGCTCCATACATCAAAGGTTGATTAAATATTTCCGGTCGGTGATGTACTGAGACATGAGAAAAACTTCCATTCCCTTCCAGGCAGATCATTCCTGCACCTATACCTCCGAGTGGAAAAGCAATATTGTTTAGATGTCCTTCTGTATAACTTCCATTAAATATATGTCCCATTTTATTTCTCCCAACATGGTAAATTATTTGTCAAACGTTTTTTCTACAATCAGGTGTCTTTCTGTATCAATAACATCAAGTTCTGCTTTCTTTACAGCTTTGTGTAGATTTATTTCATCTGCAGGAAACCGTCCTTCACCAAAACTAACTATCTCTCAAAACCCTGACAAACACCTCTTTTCCTGCCATACCAATCTCTTTATCAATTTCAGCAGGGGCACCACAAACACCAATCCCCCCAATCTTTATCTCATCGTGGCTCAAAGGGATTCCACCAGCAATTCCCATTAATAATATGGATTTATCTATTCGAATTAAATCCAATTTTCCTGAGCCCAATTCTTCAGTACATTTCTGCTTAAACCATGCAGTTTTTGCTTTATACAAAGCCCATTCAGCATAAATATATTCGCAATCTTCATGACAATATGTAACAAGAGGTTCACCATCTCCGCCAACAACACATATGGCAACTTTTCTGTCAAGTTCTTTTGCTTTTGCCCACGAGGTATCCCCAATACTCCTCGCAAACTCACAGCTTATGTATGTTTTTGTCTTGATATTCATATCCTTCTATATCCCTTTCAATCCAGGAGAAATATTAAATGTAAAAATTGTTTCTTTATTACTATGGTTTTCTACAATATGGGGAGCTCCGGGCGAAATTATAATGGCATCACCTATGGCAAGAGTATATCTTTCATCAGAATCAGGCAGAACAACTGTAAGTTCACCTTTAACAACAGCAAAAACTTCTTCTGCCCCTTCATGGCCCTCGTCCAAACCTCCTTTTCCACTGGGAGGAAGAACTCCAATACCGGATGTAACCCTGTCCGATTTGAAGTAAAATGAATAT
>JAOZQY010000235.1 GCA_029931975.1 Bacteroidales bacterium
CACAAACGGACTTTCCGGGATACGGATATATGATCGAAAACGGAGCCACAACCATATGGGAACTGTGGAACAGTAATATGGTCGGTCCCGCCATGAATTCGAGGAATCATGTGATGATGCTTGGCGATCTCCTGACCTGGTTGTATGAAGACCTTGCCGGTATCAAACCCGATGTTGAAAAACCGGGCTTCAAACAGATCATCATGAAACCAACACTCATCGACGGCCTTAGCTTTGTGAAAGCGTCCCACAAATCGTCGTACGGGATGATAAAAAGTGAATGGAAAGTATCGGGTAAGGAATTTGAATGGGAGCTGAGCATTCCGGTGAATACCAGTGCAACCCTCTTTATCCCGGTGAAAGAGAGTCCGGATATTACAGAAGGCGGCAAAACATACCGGATTCCGGAGAGCGCTGTTAAGAACGGTATTGCCACAATCGATATCTCATCCGGAAATTATCGGTTTGTGAGCACATTGGAGTGAAATACTCATTTCACGCATACAGAAAAGTTTACTAAACCTGATATTATGAAACCAAGCAAGTTCTATTTGTTCCTCGGGTTATTGTTCATCCATGCGATGGTTCATTCATCCGGAGAAATAGTTTCCGATACAAACCGTCTCGAGATCTCTCCGCTCTTCTTTGGCCCGCCTACTCACGAATATCCCGCTTTCAAAGAGGAGATGACAGAGAAAGAACTCGCCAGGATTCTGGACAACATGCAGGAAGACGGAATAAACATGGTGCTGTTTCTAGGAGGTTGGGGAGAGAAAGTCTATTATCCTTCTGAAATATTAAAAGAACCTTCCGAGACCGACTGGTATGCCATCGCTTTTGAGATGGCCAGTCAGCGTAACATGAAAGTGGTACTGCCCGGAGTCTACTATACCTACAATGAGCAGTTCCTGGGTGATACCTGGGATCCGCAATTGGACCTTGAGGTCAATAAAAAGGTGTACACGGAGCTCAATCAGCGATATGGACACCATCCCAATTTTTGGGGGTGGTACATCCCGCACGAGACGGGCGACCGTACCCACCGGGGTGACATCATGGTGATCATTGAGGAGCTGCCTCGGTTTTTGAAAGAACTGACCCCTGATAAAAAAGTGGCGTACGCGCCCTGGTTTCCTACCAGAATCACACTGGGTGAGGCAGAAGCACTGACCCCGGAAGAGACTGCGGCAGAGTGGGATATCATGCTGAGCATGATTGACGGTATTGATGTATACCTGTTTCAGGACTCAACCGCCCCGCTGGATGAGGTCACCGATTACTATGCAGCCATCAAACCGGTATTTGAGAAGCATGGTGCAAAACTCTGGGCAACCATTGAACTGTTTATCCGGTACCAGGACCGTCCCGGAATTGACCTGTTTCAGAGCGTCTCCCCGGAATTGCTCTTTCAAAAAATGGGAAATGTGAGTCCCTTTGTGGAAAAATTTGCCATTTATGAATACCAGAGCCATCTGGACCCGGACTCCAAGATCCCGGGGGCAAAGGAGCTGCATGCAGCCTACAGGGAGTGGTTGGATAAAACCAGATGAAACTCAGGTGCACCGGAGAGAAGAGTAATAGAAGTAAATTACTATGAAAATGCGGATCATAGTGGGCTTCAAATCCGGGAACCATGTTTACCGGCCGATCTCCTCGACCGAACCTTTGTGGTAACGAAAAACTTCGACGGGTTTACCGTCCCTGCGGGGGATCCAGGTGAGGATCATCCCTTTTATCTTTTCCTTTTCCTCCGTTGAAATATCCGGTCCCTGGTAATCATACAGGCCCGAGCCGAACTGGCTCACATACATGGAAAAGGCATTCACCTTGGTATCTTCCCAGTCCGAGATATCCACCACCATGTTCACATCCTCTTCGGCCGTATCAAACAATACAAATTCACGAATCTCATGGGCTTCCAGGTCATCCACAGTAATATGTCCCTGGAACATCAGGGGCCACATGGCTGCCCTGACTGCATCGGCTGCCAGGTAGGAAGCTGACCTGTGGTCGGCCTTATGCCAGCGCTGTCCGCCTTTGCCAGGATCAAAGGCAAAAAGTACATCAGGCTGTATCTCGCGAATCACCCTGACGAGTTTCTCCACCACCTCCTTTTTATTTTCATATTCCAGCATCCCGTCATCGTATCCCAGGTTGATATAGTGCTCCGCTGGAATTCCAAGGGTCCTGAGTGCATCCTGCTCCTCCTGCTTGCGGATCCGGGCCAGGTCCATCTTCCCGAGTTTCGGGTCATGAGTACCCACATTCCCGGTGGTCAGGATCACCTCATAAATCTCGTTCCCGTTAGCATTCAGCATAGCCAGGGTCCCCATGGAATAGACATCATCGTCGGGATGGGCAGCAATCAGCATTATGGTTTTACCTTTCCATTGCTCAACAGGGATTTCAGGCTGGGCAAATGCCGCTACATGGAATGCCAGCACCATCAGTGTTATCATAAATCTTCTCATAATTTTCTTTTTTGTTTGATGTAGGATTATTAAATACAAAGCTAATGATTTAGTAGTCAATAAAAGCAGAATAGAATACCATTATACGATTCTGAACCGGATATCAACATTCCATTGATTTCAGTATAGTAGATATTTTTCTTCTGATTTCATACATAGGAAAAGGCAAGCCGGCCCTGAATTTCCTTTACCTGAAATACTTCATGATAAATCAACATCCTATTTGAAACGTTTCTTAATCACAGGAGGTTTACCCGTAGTTGTTTCCCTCTATATTCAACACAAGGATTTCAACAAATGCATGCGTGCAATCTCCGAACAGGTCACTGAACAATTTGAACAGAAAAATTTCTTTACTTACAGATTTCACAATCTCAAATCATTAGGTATCTTGTGGCAGCGAAAAAAATACAGTCTTCAATGCTTCCGGACGAGAAACAAAGTAACAGGCAACTGGCAGCTCAGATTAAGAAGGGCAGTACCATGGCCTTCAATCAAATGTTTGAACTCTATGGCCAACGATTGTATTCATTTAGTAATTCTCTGCTCAAGAACCATGAGGATGCAGAGGAGATCGTGCAGGAGGTCTTTTTTAGGATATGGAAAAAAAGGGCTGAATTAAATGAAAAGAAAGATTTTCACTCCCTGTTATTTTCCATTACACACAACCTCATTATTGATAAATTCAGGCAGCGGGTTAAAGATAAAAAATTCGAGAAGAATCTTA
>JAOZQY010000236.1 GCA_029931975.1 Bacteroidales bacterium
TTATATTTTCACAAGCTAAATCATATTCAACATGCAGTCTCTCCAATTCATCCACCAGAGTTCTGAAATCCGATTCAAGATCTTCTAGACGAGCGGTCTCTCCACCAGGCGAATAGTACATCCATGCTGTGGAAGTAGGCTCAATCACCAGGATATCATTGATCTGTTCACCGGATGACATGGCCAGTGAAAGGCGGCCGAAATAATCTGCCTGGGATCTGTACTCCTCCCACCAGGGTACCTGGTATGAAAAAGACTGTGGAAAATCATGCTTCCTGTCTCCCATCAGGGTTTGATAAGACAGATGTTGATTCATAAAATTAACCCCCAGTACATATTCCCAGTCCCCATTGCGCTTCATATCTTCAAAGCTAAGGTCCCACCCGGAACCTCCATAGGTCTCACTCAAGGTTCGCACCCTTCCCATTTGATTGGCAGCACTTCGAAGCTCTTTCACTGCCCTCACATTACCAAACTGATCCGGCCTTCCCTCCCAGCTATTAAAAAGCATATCAATTCCCGGCACCTGGTGCCATGCATACATGGCCATATTATCCCCGCCATGATGCGGGCTGGGCCATCCATGCTCCCAGTAATGGCCGGTCCAGGCGATCCCCTTCTCCTCTGTATATTCGTACCAGGGTTTCGACCACCGCTCTATAAAAAGTTCCAGCAGCAATCCATAATAATTATGCCTGATCCGACCGTATTCTCCCTTGTCCTCTACAAGGGATAACAGATTCGGACGCAGGTCATATCCCCACCGCTTTTCAAATTGTTCGAAAAGATCGGGCGTCCACCTCAACATATTCTCCCCCCTTGGTGGTGCAATATTTGGCTCATCGGTAAAAATACCGGGCATGTAGCCTCCAAACTCATCCCCAATTGCCTTTTCATAGCCACTCATGGTGACTTCAATAAATTTTTCGGTCACGCCCGGAAGCAACAGGTCAACGTAAGAGTAACCTCCAAACCATCCACCATTGGGATAATTGTGCAGCTCGTACAGATAAAACTCACCCTCCGAACCGGTTTCACTGCCAACATTCCCGACAATATCCACCAGGTAATCATTCTCCATTTTAAATATGTGAATATACCTGCCCGAGCTGTCCGGCTGAAGCACCGACTGCTTCACAATGCGGATTCCCTGTCCCTGATTATAGGATTCAGGCATCTGGTCGGGAACATGTCCGCCGGCAAAGCCACTGGGATATGAATTTTCATCATATATCCAGAGATCCATTCCCAGGCTTTTTGCTTTTTGCAGGGCGTGGGCAGTAAGATCAAACCACTCCTGTGAGAGGTATTCAGTAATGAGTCCGTAACGCGGATGAACAAAAACGCCCCCTATCCCACGGGCATGGAAATCCTCAAGCTGTTCATCAATCTTCTCCATGGTAAGTTCCCCGTTCCAAACCCAGAACGGAACAGTCCGAAAAGAAGCAGGGGGATCTTCAAACAGCTCACTCAATTGGGAAAAACTTTCAATCTTCCCATCTTCTATTTCCGGGATGCTACAAGAGATAAAAAAGATCAGGAAAGACAATACAGAGAGTTGGGGAGAAAACATTTTCATGGCACTAAAAATAGCAATTGATCAGGAGTTAGGTCTTTCTGAGCGTATCAAATTCTTTAGTGATACTTGCAGCCAGCTCCTTTCTAATTTGCTCAACAGGACTGCCACGCTTTCAGCTCAGCATTATCAGGACCAAAATGCTTGAGCATAACAATGGGGTCGGAATGGGAAAGATTCGTAATCTTAACACCCTCTTTGGCCGCATCATCACTTACAAAAGACTCATCATGGGTCAATTGTCCAAAATCGTTAACTCCTTTGCACAAAAGGCATCTGATTTATAACAAATCCACTTCTCCAGATAACCATCAGCCTGCATCTCTTCCATCGATCTGACAGGCAGCGGGGTCATAAAACGGTTCTTTTTAAAATCCGGATCCACATTCAGCTCCCAATCCATCACCTCAATCAGGAGATCAAAATCATGCATTCTCTCCTCAGGAGTGTTTTTCCATAATAGTTCCACGGGTACAATTGAATCACCGGTGAGTGACTGGTACATAGCAAACACATAGGAAGCTTTCTGCGGCTCATATGTACACAGACTACCGGGAGTATGCAGCACTCCGGTAGGGACATCCCATCCGGTACCCGTATCCAGGCGATATGCCTGGGATATACTGGTTATTTTGTTATCTCCATTCTCAAAATCCTTCAGGCATTGCAATACCTGCTCTTTGGTGGTGGGGCGTGGCAGAAGATAACCAACGCTCATCAATTCCTCCCCGATCTCCTCCCAGCGCATAATAATCGTCGGGGTGTAACTTAATCCTGCGCTCCGGTATACAAAATGACCTGGGCACGCAATTTGGAGCCAGACGAAGAATACCCTCTCCCTGCTCAATGGCTATATGTGCAAATTTCATGGTTATAATAATTTTAGTGATATATTATTTAAATCTTCTTGGACCTGTGTCTGAACCGGACACGTGCATAAAAGCACTATCGAGGGTACCCTTCTTGCTCATTGGAACATCCTCAAACCACTGGCATTTCTCTTCGGTAAAGCATTTCTCTGCCCTTGCCTGTTTTACAAAGTCTGTCTGCCTTTGCGTAGGCAGGCCCATGTTGTTTTTAATATGACCTTCGAAGTTCTGTCCCGGACCAAAACAAAATCCGGCATTCACCTGATATACCTTTTGTTCCAGTAAGTTGGGAACAAAATGATGCTGACCAATAGCTGAGGCCATCCAGCTACTACCCAAAAACAGAAAATTCAGCTCTTTTTTATCTTCAAGGTCCTGTCCAAAAGGTTGTACCAATACTGCAAAAAAAAGAATAGAACGAGTACAATATCCCGTTTAAGAAAAATACGACAGATCATGAATCTCAAGGGTTTACAGTTCGGACAGGGCTTCTCTCAGGATTTTTGACATCCTCTTTTTTTGGTTATTTATTGCTTTAAATCCAACCTCAGGACTTGCATATATGCGTGGATCCTTCCCTCCAACTCCGAGTGGCCATTGCGCGGTATCTGAGGGAAGATTCTCCATCTGAACCAATTCAGGGTACATAGCCATTAATAGTGAGGTTTCAGTTGCCTCAACCATTGCAAAAAAGAGTGAATCTGAAATCCAGTAAGCGCTCCCATCTAATTGCTGCTCGGGACGACCATGTT
>JAOZQY010000237.1:0-293 GCA_029931975.1 Bacteroidales bacterium
AAGGAAATAACATGGTTGCTGAATTTGACTTTGGTAAACCTGTTACTATAAACAATATATTAGTAAGCACACTGACTGTTACAGGTTCATGGATCTTTCCACCACGAGCCCTGGAGGTTTATTATTTCGATGATAACTCCGACTCTAAGCTATTTAAGAGATTAGAGCTTCCGGATTTAACAGAACAGACAGGTCCGGTAATAACACGTCACTTTATAGAATCAACACCAGTTAAAACAGACCGGCTACAGATAATAGCAGTAAATTATGGCGAGATGCCACTATGGCACGGG
>JAOZQY010000237.1:303-3185 GCA_029931975.1 Bacteroidales bacterium
CCGGCAAATTACCATGGCTATTCGTTGACGAGGTGCTCTTCAATCTTAAAAAACAGAGATAGTATGCAAAAATCGCTTTTTACAACACTTATAGTATTTCTGCTCCTGGGTCTTACTCTGAAGAATTCAGATGCTCAGCAGGCTGACAATCCTTATATTATAGTACTCGGAATAGCACAGGACGGAGGGTATCCCCACCTGGGTTGCCAGAAGAAGTGTTGCAAAATTGCCTGGGAAAATCCCGAAAGAAAAAGATTTGTTGTGTCCTTAGCTCTGGTTGACCCAATCGCTCAAAAATGGTACCTGTTTGAAGCAACTCCCGATATGGCAGACCAGATACAATATTTCAGGGAAATCACAAATGGAGATTATAATTATCTTCCCGAAGCAATTTTTGTTAGTCATGCTCATATAGGTCATTATACAGGGTTGATGGAATTTGGAAGGGAGGCGATGAACAGCCGTGAAATAACCGTATATGCTCTTCCCCGTATGAAAAGTTTTCTTGAAGAGAATGGGCCCTGGAGCCAGCTGGTCTCACTAAAGAATATAGTAGTAGAAGAATTATCACCCGGTGAAGTCGTAACACTCTCAGAGAATATATCTGTATATACTGATACTGTGCCTCACAGGTACGAATTCTCAGAAACTGCCAGCTATAAAATTTCAACGTCTGGTAAAAACTACCTCTTTATTCCCGATATTGATAAATGGGATAGATGGGATAAAGAGATTATATCAGAGGTAAAATCTGTTGATATAGCTTTTATCGATGGAACATTCTATACAATAGATGACCTGCCGGGAAGAGATATAGGGGAAATACCACACCCCTTTATCACTGAAACGATTAAGCTTTTCGGCAACCATTCTCCTGAGACAAAAAAGAAGGTTCATTTTATTCACCTGAACCATTCCAATCCGGTATTATGGAACAGTAAAGATGATGATATCAGGCGGGCTGGGTTCAATGTCGCACAACAGGGTAAAAAATATTAAATCTCCCTTATTATGAAATCATTAATTTTCATACTGGTCTACGTACTTATAATTTCAGTTTCATGCAATAGAAAAACATAATCCCTAATAATGATTTAAAGCCAAATATAATATTGATATTAACTGATAACCAGGAAACAATAGCACTCATCCGAAACGATGCAAAAGAGCCTCTTAAGGAACCTGGAAAAGCAACCCTAAAACTATCACCCATCCAGAGGACAATTTTTAATACTGAGACAGGAATCAATAAAATTATGATAAAAGATGTACATATTGTACCTGGGAAATATATCCTTGATGCATGGTATAAGCCTGTAAATGGGCCCAGAATACTCCCATTTTATGTTAATATCGAATGATTCTTTAACATATATTTACATATTCTTATTGAAAATCCGATTTTTTATCTATTTTTGACCCACAACCTAAAACTAATCTATATGAAGAAAATTTTTATGTCGTTGATCTTGGTTGTCTTTGTTGGCATACAAGCCATGTATGGACAAACTAAGGTTATTAGCGGAACCGTTGTAAGCTCCGAAGATGGCTTAGGCCTTCCCGGTGTTTCAGTGGTTGTAAAAGGAACCACGATTGGTGTTCAAACCGATGTGGAGGGGAATTACGAAATTGTAGTTCCCAATAATGCCGTTACTCTGGTATTCCAGTTTATCGGTATGACCTCACTTGACGAGGAGATTGGTACCAGAACAACTATTGACGTAACACTTGATCCTGACGTGTTCGGGCTCGATGAAGTAGTTGTAACCGGTGTTGCCTCCGGAACAGCAACCAAGAAGCTTGGGTTTGCGATGACTAAAGTAGAAGGATCTCAGCTCGAAGCTGTTCCTGCTATGGATGCATCAAATACCCTGCGTGCGAAAGTTGCCGGTGTCACAATCGTTCAGTCACAGGGTGATGGAGCTGCTTCTGTTTCAATCAGGGGTGCCAAATCCATCTTCGGTAATATCAGTCCGCTGATTATTGTCGATGGTATTCTTACTACCCAGGGACTTGGAGACATCAACACCTCCGATATTGATAAGATAGAGGTTATTAAAGGTGCTGCTGCATCTTCTCTCTATGGATCACTCGCCGCTGGTGGTGTTATCCAGATTCTTACAAAACGTGGCAGATCTGGATCAGGTCTCAAGGTTGATATCCGTTCAGAGTACGGAGTCTCCGGTATCGAAAAAGAATATCCTGCCGCAATGCAGCACCCTTTCGCTGTAAACGGAGACGGATCATTCGATCTTAGTTCGGGTGCCAGGGTTCTGGACCCAAATAACGACTGGCACTATTTCAGTGACTTCTATGATGTTTACGATAATGTAAACACTGTATTACAGGACCAAACTTACATGAACCACTATGCTTCAGTAAGTAATTCAGGTAAAGAGTACTCAATGTTCGGATCAGCCCAGTACCAATCAAAAGGTGGTATTGCTGAACCACTGGATCCTGAGACTCAGACAACTGTAAGATTTAATGCTGACTACTTCCCTTCATCTAAATTCACTGCAAGGGTTAGTACCAGTTATACAAACAATGAGTATGTACCCGTTTCAAGGGGTGGCCAGGGAACTTTCTTCTCAACCGCACTACTCGTAGAACCATTTATCGACCTTACTCAGAAAGATGCTGATGGTGACTATGAAGTATACCCCGATGGATTCGAGATTCAGAATGCAAACATTTCAAACATTCTCTACACATACGATAACATTCAGTATAGCCAGAATAGACAGAGATTTGTGGCAGGTATTGATTTGAAATATCAGATTTTAGATGGTCTTTCAGCTCAGTTTGCACAGTCAATGGACAAGAGATGGTCACTTAACTCCACTTATTATCCTAAAGGATATAAGACGGTTAACCCAAGT
>JAOZQY010000238.1 GCA_029931975.1 Bacteroidales bacterium
TTGTTGACAGGCTTGATGATATATCTTATGGAAGCGGTTATGCAAAACATCAGATTGGAGGTATCCTCAGAGATGTTGAATTGGTGGCTTTACCCGGGCTGAATTTTAAGCAACTCTATTTTGAGACTGACCTGGATGAAGACTATCAAAATGCAACTTTGAAAGTTTTTTACGAATTAAGCCAGGCCACCGATAGTGAACTGGAGATTGAAGTTTATGATGCCGGTAATGAAGTAATTGCTCGCATTGTTAAGGAAGATGCATATGTACAGGGAGAGTTGCTTATACAAATAGATGATCCCCTTAAATGGGATGCAGAACATCCGAATTTATATACTGTTGTTACTACCTTAAAGCAAAACGATAAGGAGTTGTTGGTTGTTCCCGAACGAATCGGATTTCGTGAAGTTGTGCTTGAAGGAAATAAGCTGCTGGTTAACGGCCATCCGGTTAAACTAAGAGGTGCCTGCAGGCATGATATTCATCCTCTGCTTGGCCGGATGACCACGCCTGAATATGATAAAATGGATGTACTGCTTGCAAAAGAGGCCAATATGAATTTTATCCGCACCTCGCACTATCCGCCGTCAGAGGCATTCCTGGATTTTTGTGATGAATATGGCATCTATGTGGAAGACGAAACAGCGGTCTGTTTTGTGGGTTCACACCGGACTTTTGATTACCAGGCTTCAGGAGCATCTCAAAACGCCCCGGAATATAAAGGGCGGTATTTGTCACAACTTGAGGAGATGGTGAAGAATCACCGGAATCATCCCGGTGTAATTATATGGTCGATAGGGAATGAGAATGTTTTCGGGAATAATTTTACGGAATCCTTCAAATGGATTAAAGAGAATGATTCAACCCGCCCGGTTATTTACAGCTACCCGGGCCTGGTTACGGATAGCATGAAAATTTATGAAATCCTTAGTATGCATTATCCGAATTGGAGAGGATATTACCGAGATCAGCATGGTATCTCAGTAAAGGATTTTACGTATGAAACAATGCCTGTCCTTTTCGATGAATGGGCGCATGTGGCCTGTTACAATACCCCGACCCTTTTGTATGATCCCAATGTGCGGAGTTTCTGGGGACAGAGTCTCGATAGCATGTGGGCAAAAGTGTTTGAGGCAGAGGGTGGCCTTGGGGGAGCAATATGGTGCATGATCGATGAAACATTTATGCTGCCCGATACCTTGTCAGGATTTAATGAGTGGTGGGGGAAGCTTGATCCGCAAGTTATCCCGGCAACTTTTATGAAGCCATGTGTGGGGTACGGGGAGTGGGGTATTGTTGATACCTGGCGGAGGAAGAAGCCGGAGTTTCAGGGAACCAAAAAAGCCTATTCTCCAACAAGAATCCTGGTAAAACAGGTAGATGATTTTACTGAAGGCCAGAATATTGCTCTGCCGGTGCACAACCGGTTTGACCATACTAATTATAACGAATTGAGAATTGCATGGAGATATGCAGACAAATCAGGAGTGCTTGATCAGGTGAATCTGGAACCCCATCAAAAAGGGAACATTGTTGTTCCGGGAATGGATTGGAAAGCCGGGGAAAGAATAAACCTCTGTTTTTTTCAGCATGACACCATGTTGGTTGATGAGTACAATATTCAACTTGGAGCAAAGAAGGTTGAATTGCCGTTTTGCAGGAAAGGGGAGATCTCGATAGATGATCAGGAAGATTTAGTGTTGGTTCAGGGGAAGGCGTTTTCGTTGCTACTAAATAAAAAACGGGACTCATTGAAAATGTAGTATCCACAGGTGATACCCTGATCAAATCGGGTCCGTATGTACATCTGAAAATGCCCGGGAAGCAATTTCAGTATTCTACTATTGTTATGGATGATATGGCACAAAACTGGCAATGCGAAGCTTTCCGCTATGAAGTAACAGATGGGATATTAAACGTCCATACATCCGGGAGATACGATGAGTTGTCAGCGGAGTTCCATATACAAGTTGACGAAAAAGGAACGATCATTACAAATTACAGTGTGAAAGATGCTCCCGGGGGGAAATGGATTCAGGAACAGGGGCTTCTTTTTTATACAGGCGATCAGTTTAAGACATTGGCATGGGACAGAGATGCTTATTTTACTGCCTATCCCGAATCGGATATGGGCAAGCCACAGGGAGAAATTGACCTGGATGCTAAACCGGAGATGCAGTACCGCGAATATCCGGAACATGAATGGAGTTTTGACTCGAAAAACTTCTATTATCACGGACTCGATGAAGAGCTGCCATTTACAAACATTGTCCGCTCGTTAAAAGAGAATATCTATTCTTTCACACTGAAGTCCGCGGGGAATTCCCGGTTGCAGGTAATTGATAAGGGGACAAAAGCCTGCCGTTTCGATAAAGTTGAAGGAGCGTGTGTCCTGATGATCAATGACCAGTGGGATTATTCCAGTCTTCTGTGGGGGAACTATATGAAGATGATAGCCTCAGCTGAGGAGTATCAGGGTGAGATTATCATGGAGGTTTTGCAGGACTTTCCATCAAAAATGCCGTAACCCCATAACCAGCTCTCACCAAATGAAGTAGAGCAGGCTAAGCTCTTTTCTGGCTGTGTAAAATGCTGTTGTGAGCGTATCAATCGCATTGCCCGGGTATTCTCTCTCCTCCAATTCCTCTATATTTAGGATACCCATTGGTAAAAGCGATAATATGAAAAACAGATTTGCTTTGTTATTCTGCCTGCTGACTTGTATTGCATGCACACAGCAATCCCAGCTTAAGGAAGAAGTAACACTTGCATCAGATGAGATTGAGAACCTTGAAAAAGGTTTCGTACTGGCAAGTCAGGATGAGTATGCTCTCGATGTTCCTGATAAAGAGATATTGGTTCAGAATTACCAGGCATGGCTTAATGGTCCGGGGACCAGGCTGATGAATAAATTTCGTCTGGGAGAAACCTTTAATGAGGATGAAAAGACCTATTGGCGGCTGGCCAGGGCTTCCTATATATGGAAGGCTCAGCGGATGTATGAGCGCTTTGATCAGGGCGATGAGACACTCAGTGAGGAGGAGTTTCAGGCTTATGAGTTTGCTGCACTGCTTTGGGAAGAAGGTGGAGAACTGATGAAGAGGGGATATCTTGGAGGGAGGTTCAGTGATGATGAGATTGAAAGACTCTGGGAGTACAGGGTAATTTGTGAGATCC
>JAOZQY010000239.1 GCA_029931975.1 Bacteroidales bacterium
GAATCAACTGTCATTCCGAACGTACTCATTCCAATTGAAATTTGTACCGGATTTAGCCAATTCTGATTTTGGGTTGTCATATAGAGTAGAGGAGCCTGATGATGATAAGGATCTATCGGTTGCGTGTAAGCAAGATGCAACTCATCGTTTGCTGCAAGTTCAAGGTTTAAAGACTCAAACCCCCATTGATTAATCCCACCTTGAAATAATCCAATAAGACTTTTTCCCCAGCTATCTTCATTTTTAACATAATATTATAAATAGTAGTAATCTCCATCAGGCTTGTCATCGTGCAAATCAACCTCATCATCATTAGATATTTCATAAGATTGTACAATATGCACCCTGCCTGAACGATCCACAACAATATCAGAAAATAACTGCCATCCCCCTTCATCAAGTTTAAAAAAATCGATATACTCTTCTATCCATCCGGTGTTTTTACTTTTTCGTGCATAGATTAATGAATCATGTCTCCTATATACCAAATGGATTGTACCATCATTAGTAAGATCCATACCAAATTCAGAGTGAGAGGGGATATCTTCCCGTGTAAGCAAACTGACATCATCGGGATCGAATACCCGTCCCTCTACTTCAGCAGAACAATTAATCACACCTGTATGCCGGGTACTAAAAGTTAATGTCCATGTAAGGTTTGAGTCAGCAGCCAATACCGGGATTTTACAAACCAGGGTATTCCCAACATGAGAGGATTCATATCCGGAAATGGTATCTTTTCTCAGCACTAATCCCTGTGGCAGTGAACATGTAATCTTTACACTGTCTGCATCATCGGGACCCATATTTCCTATATTTAATTTATAAACAATATCTTCCCCTACAGTTACAGGATCCTCTTTTTCTTCCAGACTAATGGACAAATCGGAACCCGGAGGACGATCCCATAAATAGATATCCCAATTTCCGCTACGGAAGTCAGACCAGACTATTCTTCCTTTGGAAGTTCTTGGGCCAAATTGTCCTCCTTCAGCCAAACATACCGGTGAAGATTCTCCAGCTACCGGGTTTGTCAGTTCAAATTTGTAGATATGAGGCTCGCCTTCAAAATCATCCAGATATACTATTTGATTTCCATCCACATGGGGCATCTCCTGATCTGAAGAGTAGGCGTTTGTAATGGCAGGTTTCCATTCAAGTCCGGGATCACCTGTATTCCAGTAAAAGGGATAGTACATATAAATACTCCATGTTGATGAACGTTTATCTGCATAAACCACTTTGATTTCGCTTGCAGAGCCCTCAGCATAAACTGAAGGATTAAACTGTTCACCGTCTTCGTCACATATAACTGTTTCTTTTTCTGATATGAGATTGTACATGTAAATATCGGGATTCCCATTGCGGTAATCCTGCCAGGCAATAAATGATTTGGAAATAGATGGTGTATATTGTGCTTTGTCGGCTCCACAAATCAGAATCTCCTTTTGCTGGCTAAGGTCATACATGTAAATGTCACGCTTCCAATCTCTTCCATCTGACCATACAATATTCGTCCCATAAATATCCGGAGATGTTTGATTGTAAGAATTTGTACAAATTGGATATTCTCCCAATACCGGGTCGTACATGTATATATCAGTATTGCCGTTCCTGCTATCTTCCCATACTACTCTTTTTCCCCAGACTCGGGGATTACGCTGATCATAACTATTATCAGTAATACGTGTTTCTGTTTTGGTTTCGAGATCATACATATAAATATCATAGTTTTCATTTCGGTTATCTTCCCATACAATGATATTGTCATCCATGTCAGGTGCCATCTGCGCCCCATATCCTACTATCAGAGGTTTAACTATATAAGGAGAGAGGGTTGAGCAATAGCTCTGAAGAGATTCACTTTCATTATCAACTATATCTTTTGCAATAATCGCAAAGTGGTATGTGGTTCCCTCTTCCAGACCCGTTACATCGTATTGCCTGACATTTCTCCTGGCAGAATGGATCAACTCAGCATCCCGGTAAATCTCATATCCGGTAACTCCATATTCGTCGTCGTCTGCTTCAGGCCATATTAGCTGAATGGTGGTTTCGGTAACTTCACCACAGTCTAGGATGCTACCATCGGGCCAAGTGGGATCAGGATCAACCGGAGTTCTTACGTTAACGGAAGGCCCTTCTGTAGTCCACTGATTTGCCGCATCGTAAGCCTCAACACTAAAGGTATAGTTGGTGTCAGGAATCAGATTTATTGCTTTATAAGTTGATTTACTAAAAATTGTATCCAGAGCCACAGAATCCATATATATGGCATACCCTTCAACACCAAAATCATCTTCTGCAGATGTCCAATTCAGCTTTACTTCAGTGCTTTTTAAATCATCGAAGGTTATACTTGGCAATCCCGGCCAGGTAGGATGGGCATCTTCGGGAGTGGTAAATCCCCCGGTCAGTATGCTGCTCCAGTTCCCGGTTTCATCACCTGCATTTACGCCCAATGTATATGGAGTGTCCTGCATAAGGTCTTTTACAATAAATGCTGTGTCCTTACCAATTTCTTCAATCACTTCATCACCTACATAAACACGATAAGCTGAAACACCAACACTGTCCAATGCCGGTGGCCAGTGCAGTACAACCCTGGTTCCTGAGCTATCAGTCATCGAGAGTTCAGCACCTTTGGGCCATGTTGGAGCAGTTTCATCAGGGCATTTCTGGTTGGCCATTGGCAGATCAACTTTATCCCGTGATCCCTCCCAGTTAACAATGTAATGTCCATCATCCTTGTATTCAACAAATTCAATAAATTCAGCGTTCATTCCTATGAAATCTGAACCTCCCGCTGTGGAGTAAAACCTCATTTCAAGACTGGCATTTCCACTACCATAATCGGGTAGCCAAACAAAATAATCCCCGCAAGGACTAAAACGCCAATATGCTCCTCCTATACTATAAGGTTCTTCTATAATGAATTCACTCTGCTGAGTATCCAATCTTTTAACAAATAGGGCATATTTGTCAACATCAACAAGATAGGTGTTAACAAAAGTGGCATCTTTTTCATCTGGACTGAATCCCCAACCAGCATTACTAACAGCTGTATCTGCAGTAGCGATGCCGCTTGAAGATCCATCAAATACCAGGTCGCCTGTTGCGCTCTTATAAATATGCAACATCAGGAAACCG